>CADCOV010000145.1 GCA_902803185.1 uncultured Eubacteriales bacterium | reverse complement strand
CGGCCTTCTTCTCTACTTCGACTTCGTATGTGACTCCGTTTACTCGGATAAGGTATGTCTCCATGCTGCCCTCCTGATGTTTCTCACGACGTAACCGTCGCTGCTTCCCGGTGCTTCACTTTCCATATATGCCATGACGGCCGCTGTGATGACGGCGACGAGCTCCGCGTCTCCCTGCGGCTCCGCCGCGCTCCGCGCGGCGGCCGGCGCCGCGGGCGCCGGGGCCTCAGCAGGTGAGGCCGCCGCCTTCGCCCGTTTCTCCTCCCACTTCGGGATGAAGCCGAGGAGCCAGATGATGAAGGCGATGAAGATCAGGACGACGAAGACCGTGCCCATGCCCATCACCGTATCGGCGATGGCGATCCTGAAGAGTTCTCCTAATGCCATATGCCCTCCTACTTGCTGTTGATGAAGGTCTCGAAGGCCCCGATCAGGTATTTGCGGGTGTCCTCCGGCTGGATGACCTTGTCCACGTAGCCCCGGCGGGCCAGGGCCATGGCGCTGGTGTAGGTCTCCTCGTACTTCGCCGCCAGCTCCGCGTCATACCTGCCGTAGATCATCTCCACCGCCTGGTGCGGGTTCAGGATGCTGACCTCGGCGGTGTTCCACATGAACACGTAGTCTGCGCCAAGGCCCTTGCTGTTCATCAGGCTGTAGGCGCTGCCGTAGACCCGGTCCACGATCAGGTTGATCTTCGGGGTGGTGAGGGCGGTCAGGGCTTTGATCAGGCGGCCCGCCGCGTTCGGCAGGTACTTCTCGTTCTCCTCGGTGGTCTTGTAGCCCTCCGTGTCCGTGATGGTGAGGAGCGGCAGGTTGAACTTGCGGCAGAGGTTCACGATGGAGGTGGCTTTGTCGCAGCCCGCGGAGGTGATGCGGTTCTCGCCGTCCACCTCGTTGCAGGCGACCACGCCCACCGGCCAGCCCGCCAGGCGGATGAAGCCGGTGACGAGGTCCTCCGCCTTGTCAGGCTGGGCCTCGAAGAAATAGTGGTCGTCGGCGATCTCCCGGATGATGTAGCGGGCGTCGCCGGCGTGCTCCGCCATGGCGAGGCACGGCCGGTTCAGGTCGTCGGTGACGGCGGCCGGCAGCGGGTCGTAGTCCGCCGACGGCGGAAGCAGGCGGATCAGCGCCTGTACGTTCCCCACGATCTCGGCCCAGTCGTAGCGGCCGTCGTCGAAGGCGGAGATGTAGCCGCTGCCGCCCAGGTCGTTTTCCACCAGGTTCTGGGAATTGACGAAGATGTTGCCCTTCTCCTTCTCGATGAAGACGAAGTCCGCCATGACCGCGGAGAGGGACATGCCGCCGCCGCAGTCGCCCACCACGGCGATGATCTGCGGGATCCGCTCCGCCGCCCTGGCCTGCATGGCGTAGAGGCTGGCGAAGATGTCGAGGCCGTCCAGACCCTCTTCGATGCGGAAGCCCTTGCAGTCCATGATGCCGATGACCGGCGCCTTGGCCTTGAGGGCCCGGGCGTAGAGGTCTTTGATCTTGCGGCCGTGCATCTCGCCGAAGGTGCCGCCCATGACCTCCGCGTCCTGGGAGAAGATGAAGACCAGATGGCTGTCCACGGTGCCGTAGCCGGTGATGACGCCGTCGGACTCCGTCACCTCACCCGGGTCGTAGAAGCTGGTGAGATGGGCGGTGATGTGCTCGCCGATCTCCATGAAGCTGCCCGGATCCAGGATGTCCTCGATCCGCGCGAGCGCCTGTGTTCTGTCTTTGGTTTTGATGATCATACGATCCTCCGTGCTTTCAGATCCAAAGTATCGTTTTGTGAAAGTATAACATACTCCGGGGAACATTGCATTCACCGGAGCGGAAAAGACTCGCTCTATTTCGCACTCTCCGCGCCCTCGATGTCCAGGGCCTTGCTGAACTGGGTGTTGTAGAGCTCGGTGTACATGCCGCCGGCCTTGACCAGGTCCTTGTGCTGGCCCCGCTCGGCGATGCGGCCGTCGGCGATGACCAGGATCTCGTCCGCCGCCAGGATCGTGGACAGCCGGTGGGCGATCAGGATGCTGGTGCGTTCGGCGATGATCGGGTCGATGGCGTCCTGGATCTTCTTCTCGGAGATGGAGTCCAGGGCGGAGGTGGCCTCGTCGAAGATCAGGAGCGCCGGGTCCTTCAGCAGCACCCGGGCGATGGAGATCCGCTGCTTCTCGCCGCCGGAGAGCTTGAGGCCCCGGTTGCCGACCACGGTATCAAAGCCCAGCTCCTGGTTCTCGATGAAGTCGTAGATGTTGGCCTTCCGGCAGGCGGCGATCAGGTCCGCTTCGGTGGCGTCCGGTTTGGCGTAGAGCAGGTTCTCCCGGATGGTGCCGTTGAACAGGTAGGTCTCCTGGCTGACGATGCCCACGTTGCTCCGGAGGTAGTTAAGGTCCAGCTTGCGGACGTCCCTGCCGTCGAAGAGGACCCGGCCGGCGGTGACGTCGTAGAGCCGCGGGATCAGGTTGATCAGGGTGCTCTTGCCGGAGCCGGACGGCCCGACGATGGCGATGCTCTTCCCCGGTTCCAGGGTGAAGTCCACGTCTTTCAGGATCTGGCGTTCCTTCTCGTAATAGAAGCCCACGTGCTCGAAGGTGACGCTGCCCCGGGCCGCTTCCTTCGGGGTGACGGCGTCCGGCGCGTTCTCGATCTCCACCGGCATGTCGAAGTACTCGAAGATGCGGGTGAAGAGGGCCATGGAGCGGATCCACTCCACCTGGATGTTCAGGAGGGAGTTCACCGGCCCGTACATACGGCCGAGCAAAGCCACCATCACGGTGATGTCGCCGACGGTAAGGTCGCTGTCATAGCGGATCATCAGGATGCCGCCCACCAGGTAGAGGAGCATCGGCCCCACGCTGGAGACGGTGCGGATGACCACCATGAACCAGCGGCCCGCCATGCTCTCCCGGATGTTCAGCTTGATCATCCGCTCGTTGACATCCTCGTATTTTTCGTATTCTTCCTTCTCCTTGCCGAAGAGCTTGACCAGCAGCTGGCCGCTGACGGAGAGGGTCTCGTTCAGGATGCCGTTGATCTCATCGCTGCATTCCTGGGCCTCCCGGGTCAGGGTCCAGCGGGTCTTGCCCGCCGCCCGGGTCGGGATGGTGAACAGCGGGATCAGGACGACGCCTAAGGTGGCGAGGATCCAGTTCTGCCGGTACATGACCACCATCGCCACGATCAAAGTGATGGCGTTGGAGAGGATCGAGGTGAAGGTGTTGGTGATGGTGCGCTCCACCCCGGAGATGTCGCTGGTCATGCGGGTGATGATGTCGCCCTGGTTGTTCGAGGTGAAGAACCGCTGGGACATCTTCTGCAGGTGCCGGTACATCTGGTTTCGCATATCGAAGCTGATGTGCTGGGCGATCCAGGTGTTCAGGTAGCTCTCCGCCACGCCGATCAGGTTGGAGCCCAGGGTCACCGCCAGGGACAGGACGATCAGGGTGATCAAAGCCCTGAGATCCCGGCCGATCAGGCCTTCGTCGATGATGCGGCCCGTCAGCACCGACGGCAGCAAAGCCATGCTGGAGGACAAAAAGATCAGCAGCAGCACCAGCGCGAGCTGCAGCTTGTATGGCGCCAGCCATGAAAAGATCCGCTTGAGCAGCGGCAATGTCACCTTGGGGCGGTTGGCCTTCTCCTCCTCGGTCATGAAACCGCCTCTCATCGGTCCGCCAGGTCCCGGCATAGTCAGCTCCTTTCTGTAAGGCAGATCGCAGTCCTTTGCTTCTTAATTATATAGCAAAACGGGGTGCCGGGCAACGCATCCGGCCCCGGGCGGCGG
>CADCOV010000144.1 GCA_902803185.1 uncultured Eubacteriales bacterium | reverse complement strand
TTTTACGAAAGTAGACGAGTCATTACAACTTTAGTTTATCGGCGCATGGGTTCACGAAATCAGCGATCCGTGATCCCAACTGCCCCTCCAGACCACATCGGGTTCACGAAAAGCCTTGTTTTCAGCATTTGGGTTCACGAAATCAGCGATTCGTGATCCCAACTACCCCTCCAGACCACATCGGGTTCACGAAAAGCCCCGTTTTCAGCATTTGGGTTCACAGCCGCTGTCAACCTGCAGCACCGCCAGCCAGCCCGCAACCCGCGGCCCGCGCCGCCGCCCCCGCACATCAATGCCCGTGCGGCTTCTGCTCCAGCCTCTCCTCGTCGCCCCGGTCCGCCCGGCCCATGACGGTGAAGCTCACCAGCAGCGGCAGTACCGCCAGCCAGATGGATTTCTCTTGCAGCACCGGCACCGAGAGCGTCAGCACCAGGCCGCCCAGGAAGAACACGCCCACCATGCGCAGGTGCCTCCAGAGCCGCGGCGGCGCGGCCGGGTCGTTCTTTGTCAGGGCCCGGGTCAGCCAGATGCCGATCTGGCGGATGTGGTTGGTCACGAAGGTGGTGGCCATCGGGATGCCCTCCGCCTGCCGGAAGGTGTTGTACTGCATGGAGCAGATGAAGTTGATCGCGACCTGCACGATCTGCACCGGCACGGAGAGCGGCAGGAACCCGATCACAAACAAAACGATCATCTCGAAGCCCACCAGGTAGGTGTCCCACCTGAGGAAGTGGATCTTCCGCACCTTGAGCGGCAGGAGTTCTGAGATCGCCGTGCCCGCGATGTAAGCGCTGATCGGGATCAGGTAGTAGAAGCCCTGGGCGAACTGCCCTTTGCCGAAGGCCAGGGACATCAGCACCACGTTGGCGGTCTGGGCGTTGCAGAACACCCCGCCCCGGAGGTTGAAGGTGTAGGCCCCCATCATCCCCGCTGCGCAGATCAAAAGCTCGAAGATATAGTATTTTTCGCAGGTGAGAAACTTCTGCTTCCCGTCTCTCTCGTAGGTTTTCAGCTGTTCCATCCAGGTGTCCTTTCGTTTTCCGGGCTGAAAGAAATCCGGAAGCCCCAGGCTCCCGGATCCTCGTCCAACATCAAAACTGCCCTCTGCACTATTATATCCTTCAGAGGCTTTCCTGCAACCGGAAAAACTATTCTGCCAGTTCCGCGATCCGCATGAGGACCGCCGCGAACCAGCCCCGGACCACCTGGTCCGACTCCTCCCCTTCCGCGCTGTGGCTCATCCGGCTCGAAGCGGAGAGGGCCAGGGAACCCAGCAGGTCCGGGTCCGTCACGTCGCCGAGGCCCCGGATGAAATCCGGCAGCGGCGTGCCGATCAGGCCCGGGAAGGCCTCATCAAAGCCCTCGCTGGCGTCCAGCCGGAAGCCCATCGCCACGCAGTCCGCGCTGAAGTCGCTGTAGAACGCCCCGCCGCCGAGGCCCTCCTCCAGCAGCTGCCTCGCCCAGTGCAGGGCAAAGCCCCTGAGCGCCCGCCGGCCGCCGTAGTCAGTGGTGGTGTCCCCGGTGAAGCCCAGGAGCCCCGGGATCGGGATATAGCGCTGCAGCAGCGGCGTCATCGGCACTGGCGCGCCGCCGTAGGACAGGGCATTCACGTCCTCCAGCATCGCGCCAACGATCCTGCGTTCCGGCCCCTCCTCATAGCGGATGGTCATGGTGAACCTGCCGCAGTCGGTCACGAAGCGCTTCTTCTCGATCCGGTCCAAAAGCTCCAACAGAAAGGACGCCTTCCTGGCCGGGATCTCAGCCTCGGCCTCCCTGGTGAAGATCTCCTCCTCGTCCGCACTGAAGCGGTAATAGTGGCGGTAGTCCTTCGCCCGCAGGGTGACCGCGCCGTCCGCGTATATGGTCAGCTCCTGGTCCACCTCCTCGAAGTCCGAGGCCGGCGCCATGTAGCGGATGTTCTGGGAATGTATGGTGATGGATTTGATGGACATGGTGGTTCCTTTCTTTCAGGTGCAATCATCAGCAAAAATGCGGCAGATTTCGGGTCAAGCCATAAATCTGCCGAAATTCTCCTTCGGCAACTCACCCAGTACCTGCTCGTAGACCGCCTTCGCTTTGTCGCCGAAGGTCACGAAGATGACCTCATCAAAGGCCTCCGGATGGGCCGCCGCGAACTCTCTCACGGTGCGGACCGCGATCTCCGCCGCCTGCCGCAGCGGGTAGCCGAAGATGCCGGTGGAGATGGACGGGAACGCGATGCTGCGGACCCCATTCTCCAAGGCGACCTCCAGAGACCTCCTGTAGCAGCTCGCCAGGAGCGCCGGCTCGCCTGCGCGGCCGCCCTCCCAGACCGGGCCCACGGTGTGGATCACATATTTGCAAGGCAGGTCGTATGCGCCTGTGATCTTCGCGTCGCCGGTGGCGCAGCCGTGAAGCGTCCTGCACTCCTCCAGCAGCCCCGGGCCCGCCGCCCGATGGATCGCGCCGTCGACG
>CADCOV010000143.1 GCA_902803185.1 uncultured Eubacteriales bacterium | reverse complement strand
GCAGAAATACGGCGTGGACTACGATGTGTTCGCGACCAGCTATTACCCCTACTGGCACGGCACCCTCGACAACCTGACCCGCGTCCTCTCCGATATCCGCACCGCATACGGCAAGGATGTCCTGGTCGCCGAGACCAGCTATGCCTGGACGCTCGAAGACGGCGACTTCTCCGGGAACACGATCGGCGAGGGCGGCAGCTACGACCATCCCTGGCAGTTCAGCGTCCAGGGCCAGGCCAATGCCGTGCGGGACATCACGGAAGCCGTTGTCCGCGCAGGCGGCATCGGCCTGTTCTACTGGGAAGGCGCCTGGGTGCCGACCGGCGGCCGCAGCTGGGAGGAAAACCATGCCCTGTGGGAAACCTATGGCACCGGCTGGGCATCCTCCTACGCCGGGGTCTATGACCCGGACGACGCCGGCCGTTACTACGGCGGCTGCGCCTGCGACAACCAGGCGATGTTTGACTTCAGCGGCAAGGCCCTCGACAGCCTCAGCGTGTTCCGGCTCATGCGCGGCGGACAGGACGCCCCGGTCGTTCCCGTGGCCCTCATCGACGCGGCGGTTTCCTGCCGGGTCGGCAGCCTCCCCAAGCTCCCCGAAACCGTGGAAGCGGTCATGACGGACAACTCCCGTACCCAGGTCAGTGTCCAATGGGACAGCGAGGAACTCAACACCATCAACCCCTACCGGGAGGGCCGGTCCGTGATCCACGGCTACGCCTCCGGCATGACTGCCGTCTGCGTCGTGACCTTCTCCACAAAGAACTACCTCCGCAACGCGGGCTTTGAGAGCTTCGATGTCTCCATGTGGCGGGCGACGGACCTCGGGAAGACCGCCCAGCTGTACCGGGAGGAAAAGGCGGTCGACTCCAAGGAGGGCAAGGCCCACTGGCACTTCTACTCCGCGCCGGCCAACACCGTCCGCTTCACGCTGGAGCAGGATGTCCGGGAGGCGCCGGCCGGGAAGTACACCTATGAGATCAGCGTGATGGGCGGCGACTGCGGCGAGCAGACCGTGTACGCCTACGTGCTGATCAACGGCGCCGAGTTTGCCCGCCAGGACACCGTCTTCACCAAGTGGAACGAGTGGCACACCGCACGGCTGGCGGATATTCCCGTCGCCGAGGGCGATCTCATCACCGTAGGCCTGTATGTCGAATGCGCCGGTCCGGGCGCCTGGGGAAAGATCGACGACGTCTCATTCAAATAAACGGCGTACAAGTACAGAACACCTCCGGCAGCCTTCCCGGGCCGCCGGAGGTGATCTGTATTGTCAGGTTTTCAGCGTTTCCGAAAATGTTTCACGTGAAACATTTGCGTTTACAGCCTGGCCACGCCGCTGTCACGGGCTGCCTGGGCGACGGCCTGCGCGACCGCGGGACCGACCCGCTTGTCAAAGGCCTTCGGGAGGATGTAGTCCGCACTCAGCTCTTCAGGGGAAACGAGGTTCGCCAGGGCGAAGGAGGCCGCCTGCTTCATCGCCTCGTTGATGTCGCGGGCGCGGACATCCAGCGCCCCGCGGAAGAGGCCAGGGAAGGCCAGGACGTTGTTGATCTGGTTCGGGTGATCGCTCCGGCCGGTGCCAACCACAGCAGCGCCCGCCGCTTTGGCCTCGTCCGGCTCGATCTCCGGGACCGGGTTGGCCATCGGGAAGACGATGGGGCGCGCCGACATGGACCGGATCATGTCCGGGCTGACGATGTGGGGCGCGCTGACGCCGATCAGCACGTCCGCGCCGACCATGGCGTCCCGGAGCAGGCCGGTCACGCCTTCGGGGTTGGTCAGGGCCGCCATCTCCGCCTGGGCCGGGTTCATGTCCACGCCGTCGGCCAGGATGCCGTTTTTGTCCACCATCAGGAGGTGCCGGACGCCCAGGTTCATCAGGTGGCGGCCGATCGCGATGCCCGCGCTGCCCGCTCCGTTGATGACCACCCGGACGCTGCCGATCTCCTTGCCCACGGCCTTCAGCGCGTTGATCAGCGCCGCGCCGACCACGATGGCCGTGCCGTGCTGGTCGTCGTGGAAGACCGGGATATCGCAGACCTCCTTGAGCCGCCGCTCGATCTCGAAGCAGCGGGGCGCGGCGATGTCCTCCAGGTTGATGCCCCCGAAGGAGCCGGAGATCAGGTAGATGGTGCGGACGATCTC
>CADCOV010000142.1 GCA_902803185.1 uncultured Eubacteriales bacterium | reverse complement strand
GGAACCTTCAGTGCGCCTTAAGACGCTGCTAGTAACATGCCCTTTTAGGGCTTGTGCAAACCACCAGTTCAACTGGTGGTTCTGATTGCCGCCGACTTGGCGCAAAAGTGCGATTCGCCTTCCTTTGTGCGCTCAAACGCCGAGTTTTTTCAGTTTGCGCTGAGCGCCAAGCCCTGCCGCCCCACCCCCACCTTTCCGTTTGCCCCGGCGGCCCGCCTGTAGTATACTGGGAGCAGAACGCTTTAGGAGGCTACACATGCTTGTTGAGATATTGAGCAGACAGAACATCAAGGGATCGACGCTGGAGGAGGCCCAGAAGGCTTCCGGGCCGGCGCTGGACGCCCTTTGGCGCACCCACTGGATCAAGGATTCCGTGATGAAGAAGGACGTGGCGCTGCTGGCGCCCCTCAAGGACTTCGCCGATGAGATCGCGGAGAGCAGCGACTGCGTCGTGATCACCGCGGGCAGGCAGGAGGCTTTGGCGATCCGGGCCGCCCTAGCGGCGGTCCCGGCGGAGGAGGGCAGGCCGGAGGTGATCGTCTGTGAACCGACCTTTTCCCCGTCCTGGTACGGCGACCTGTTCGAGAAGCTGGAGGGGAGGCGCTGCGTGCAGCTGGCGGTGACCGCCGGCGCGGAGGATCTGCTCCTGCGCTGCGCCTATGCGACGGTCAAGCGCTTCGTCTTTGAGAACGGCAGGAACGTGCCGGGGAACGTCCTGGAGAGCGAGGAGCACTCCAGGGTCTACGCCGTCTGCGGACGGGGGAGCACCGTGATCGCGCAGGATGCCCAGGAGAACGACTATCCGGTCATCAGCCTGGACGACACCGTGGACCCGATGTACCTGGCCAACACCGCAGCGGTGCTGCTGCCGGTCCTGATCCGGGGCGGCGACGGTGCGGCGTTCCTGGAGGGCTTCGGCGAGGTCGTGGCCGCGCCGGACTGGGACTTCAGTGCGGCTGCCTACGCCTACATCCGGGCCGGGTTCGAACGGAACTGCACGGCGGGGGTGCCGACCTTCTTCGCGGAGAGCTGGCAGCAGGAGTACGGGGCCATGGCCGAGTGGGCAGCGGGCTTCAGCGGCGGGATGCTGAGGAGGCCGCTCTCCATGCCGGCGGAGAAGATGCTCCGGGACAGCTGCTACGCCAAGGCCAGGCTGGAGATCCTGATCGGCGCCGAGGAGAGCGCGGAGGACCTGATGACGCCGCCGTTCGAGGGCTGCGATCCGGACGGGTCCCTGCAGCTTTTGCTGAAGGCGGAGAAGGAGCACGACTTCTACGACGAGCTGCTGGGCGGCGAGGGCTTCGAGTTCAAGGTGGAGCAGGCGGACGCCGCCGGCGCGGGGGCTTTGATGGCCTTCCTGCAGATGTCGGAGGGGATCGCCGCGTGGCTCGCCGCACATGGGGAATGATGGAAAATATTGACCTGTTGGGGGTTTACTTTCCGTACCGATGTGGTATAATAACTCTGTTGGCAAGTTAATTTTTTAACAAAAGTTAGCGGGCGCCGCGCTGCGGAGCCGCCGACCGTTAAAATTATAATCAATCAGGAGGCTTACTATGAAAAAGATTGGTGTATTAGGAACAGGTACCATGGGCGCTGGCATCATCCAGGTTCTCGCGCAGAACGGCTATGAGGTCGTCATGAGAGCAAGACGTCAGTCCTCCATCGACAAGGGTATGGCTACCATCGAGAAGAACCTCAGCAAGATGGTCGCGAAGGAAAAGATCACCGAGGAAGACAAGGCTGCTATCCTTGGCAGGATCTCCGGCGCTACCGAGCTCGAGGTCATCAAGGACGCTGACCTGGTCATCGAGGCTGCGACCGAGGATATGGAAGCGAAGAAGGCTCTGTTCAAGGAGCTGGATGAGCTGGTCAAGCCGGAAGCCATCATCGCTACCAACACCTCTTCCCTGTCCACCACCGAGATCGCTGCCGCGACCAACAGACCGGACAAGGTCATCGGCATGCACTTCTTCAACCCGGTACCGGCCATGAAGCTGGTCGAGATCATCAACGGTCTCATGACTTCCGAAGAAACCAACAAGACCATCGTCGAGCTGGCTACCGCTCTTGGTAAGACCCCTGTCGAAGTTAAGGAAGCTCCGGGCTTCGTCGTCAACAGGATCCTGATCCCGATGATCAACGAAGCAGTCGGCATCCTGGCTGACGGCGTTGCGGATGCGGAAGGCATCGACACCGCTATGAAGCTGGGCGCCAACCACCCGATGGGCCCTCTCGCCCTGGGCGATCTGATCGGTCTGGACGTCGTCCTCGCCATCATGGACGTTCTGTACACCGAATTCGGCGATCCGAAGTACAGAGCTCACGTCCTCCTGAGAAAGATGGTCAGAGCCGGCAAGCTCGGCCGCAAGAGCGGAGAAGGCTTCTACAAGTACAACTAAACTGCAGCTGCAGTGAGGAGGCGGCTTTTCCGGCGGTCTCCGCGTTAGGACTTGATTTCTGAACGGAATAACGGCATAATCAGGGTGCTCCCGGTTATGCCGTTTTCTTTTGGCCGGGACACTTTAGCCAAGGAGTCTTTGATCCATGTTCCATCTTCTTCTGGCGCTGCTGTTCAGCGCCGCGATCTCCCTCTTCCTGAAGATCTTCAGCAGGGAGGACGGCAACCGTTACGGTATCATCATCGGCAATTATCTGACCTGCAGCGTCGTGGCCTTCCTGATGCTGCCGGACAAGGGGCTGCTCTTCCACGCGGAGGGGACGACCTACCTGGTCGGCATCGCGACGGGCCTGATCTTCATATTCGGCATGGTGGTCACCCAGACCAGCATCCTCCGAAACGGCGCGACTTTGACCTCCGCCTTCTCCAAACTGGGCCTCCTCATCTCCCTCGCCCTGGCGATCCTCGCCTTCGGCGAACGGCCGCGGCCCCTGCAGATCCCGGGCGTCATCCTGGTCCTGGCGGCGATCTTCCTGATCAATTCGAAGGAGGAGGGGACCGCCTCCGAACAAAGCGGACAGAGCCGCTTCCGCAGCGGGGGTCTCGCGCTCCTGCTCCTGTGCTTCCTGTGCTCCGGCACCGGCGAGGCCATGTCCAAGGTCTTCGAGCGGGTGGGGAGCCGGTCGGAGGACGGGATCTTCCTCTTCCTGATCTTCTTCACCGCCCTCGTCATCTCCCTCTTCCTGGCAGAAGGGGAGCGCCGGAGGACCGGAAAGCGCCTGACCTTCAAGAAGATGGCGTCGGGCATCACGGTGGGCCTGCCGAACTATTTCTCCTCCTTCATGCTGCTCCGGTCGCTGGTGACTCTGCCGGCGCTGCTGGTCTACCCGGTGTTCAGCACCGGCTCCATCGTCGTGGTCATGCTGGTGAGCACCCTCTTCCTGAAGGAACGGATCACCCGGCGGCAGCTCCTGGGGATCGGCCTCATCCTGGCGGCGCTGGTCCTTCTCAACCTGTAGCGCCGTTCTCGGCGGGAAGCACACCGGTTCCCCACGAAATATCCTCCCGCGGCACACACGGATGTGTTACAATGATTGCTGTAGGAGTATGTATATGCACGGACTGACCAGAGAAGAGGTGCGGCTGCGCCAGCAGCAGGGCAAGACCAACGTCCAGGTGGACCCCTCCACCCGCACCGTCAAAGAGATCGTAAAATCGAATATATTCACCTACTTCAACCTGATTTTCGTGGTGCTGGCGGTTTTGCTGATCGTCGTGGGCTCCTTCAAGGACCTGTCCTTCATGCTGATCGTGGCGGCGAACACCGGCGTCGGCATCTTCCAGGAGATCCGCTCCAAGAAGAAGCTGGAGAACCTGAAGTTCATGCATGCCAGGAACGTGCCGACCATCCGGGACGGCTACGAGACGGAGGTCCGGGTGGAGGACCTGGTGCTGGACGACGTGATCATCCTGCGGGCCGGGGCCCAGATCCCGGCGGACGCCCGGGTGATCGAGGGCAGCGTGCAGGTGAACGAGGCGCTGATCACCGGTGAAGCCGACGAGATCACCAAGTCCCTGGACGACCGGCTGCTGTCCGGCAGCTTTGTCGTGTCCGGAGAGTGCGCCGCGGTGCTGACGGCTGTGGGCGAGGATTCCTACATCTCCCGGCTGACCATCGAGGCCACGAGGAACCAGGAACCGGAGGAGTCGGAGATGATCATCTCCCTGGACCGGTTGGTCAAGGCGGTGGGCATCATCATCATCCCGGTGGGCCTGATCCTGCTGTACCAGGAGTGGCACGTGCTGCAGCACGGCTTCTCCGAGAGCGTCATCGGCATGGTGGCGGCGGTGCTGGGCATGATCCCGGAGGGCCTCTACATGACGGCCAGCGTCGCCATGGTGGTCTCCACCCTCAGGCTGGCGGGCAAGGACGTCCTGGTCCAGAACATGCGCTGCATCGAGACCCTGGCCCGGGTCGACGTGCTCTGCGTGGATAAGACGGGCACCATCACCGAGCCGGAAATGAAGGTCGAGGGCGTGAGCGTCGCCCGGGATGACATGGGCGAGGAGGCCCTGAGGCGCCTCATCGGCGACGTGGTCTACAACCAGGCTTCCGACAACAAAACGATGGAGGCCCTGCAGGCCTACTTCACGGAGCGGTCCGGACGGAGCGTGAGCAGCGTCTGCCCGTTCTCTTCCAGATACAAATACAGCGGCGTCACCTTCGACACCGGCAGCTACGTCATCGGCGCGCCGGAGTACGTGCTGGACGAAGGCTGGCTGTCCCAGTATAAGGATTACATCCGCAGCCTCAGCGAGAAGGGCTACCGGGTGCTGGCCTTCGCTTCCTCCCGGCAGGTGCCGGAGGGGCAGCCGCTCCGGGACACCTCCCTGATCGCTTTGATCTTCCTGGCGAACCCGATCAGAAGCTCCGCCAAGGCCACCTTCCGCTACTTCGCGGAGAACGACGTGGAGATCAAGGTCATCTCCGGAGATAACCCGGAGACGGTCTCCCACATCGCGGTGGAGGCGGGGATCCCGAACGGCGACCGGTACGTGGACGCCAGGTCCCTGGTGAACGAGCGGGCGGTGTACGACGCGGTCCAGCGGTTCACCGTGTTCGGCCGGGTCTCCCCGGAGCAGAAGCGGATGTTCGTCCACGCCCTGCAGCAGCAGGGCCGGACGGTGGGCATGACCGGCGACGGCGTCAACGACGTGCTGGCCCTGCGGGACGCGGACTGCTCCGTGGCCATGGCCTCCGGCTCCGACGCGGCGGCCAACGCGGCCCAGCTGGTGCTGATCGACTCCGACTTCGGCAAGATGCCGGCGGTGGTCGCGGAAGGGCGCCGCGTCGTCAACAACATCCAGAAGGCGGCCTCCCTGTACCTCACCAAGAATATCTTCTCGCTGCTCCTGGCGCTTTTCTCCATGATCAGCGTGCTGTCCTATCCGCTGAAGCCGTCTCAGATCACCCTGATCAGCATGTTCACCATCGGCGTGCCGTCCTTCATCCTGTCGCTGGAACCGAACACGGCGAAGATCCGGGGCAAGTTCCTGCCGAACGTGTTCAAGATGGCGGCGCCGGCGGGCATCACCATGTTCCTGAGCGTCAGCTCCCTGGTCATCTTCGGCCAGGTGTTCCACATCGACGAGGCCTGCACCTCCACGTCGGCGACCATGCTGGTGGCGCTGGTCGGCTTCCTGTTCCTGGGGAAGACTGCCCAGCCGATGAACAAACTCCACATCGGCATGATGATCGCTTTGATCGCCGGCATGTTCCTGAACGTCTTCGGGGCGCCGGGACTCTTCGGCATCGACGGGATCACCATGGAGGCGGGCATGCTGCTGGCGGTGTTCCTGATCGCCACGGAGGGCCTGTTCCGCTACGTCCACAAGTTCGTCGGCCTGCTGGCCCGGATGTCCCAGCGGCGGCTGATCCGAAAGGAAGAGCGCAAGATGGCCCGCCGCAGGAAGCGGGGCAGAAGGCGCCGGTAAGGGCAGACAGAACAAAGCAAACAAAAAGCACGGGATCGCTCCCGTGCTTTTCTCGTGCGATGGATCGCCCTATTCCTCCCCGCCGGAGGCCAGGTACAGGTCGAAGGAGGCCCTGCGGATCAGGTCCTCCCAGTCC
Source organism: uncultured Eubacteriales bacterium (assembly GCA_902803185.1). GTDB lineage: Bacteria > Bacillota > Clostridia > Peptostreptococcales > Anaerovoracaceae > Eubacterium_B. The sequence continues at coordinate 1,040 of CADCOV010000142.1, read as the reverse complement.
GGTACATAGGTGTCGTGGCCGGCGAAGCAGACGATGAACGGCTGCGGCCCGAGGACGACGCCGACGTCGTTGCTCAGGTCCTCATCCTCCCCGGTCTTGTGGGCCACCTCCGCCCGGCCGTCGATGCGGCCCGGGATCTTATGGTTGATCTGCTGCAGGAGCAGCATGTCCATGATCTCCCTGGAGACCTCAGGGCTCACGAACGCCTCCCGCCAGATCTGCTCCAGGAGGGCGCCCATCTCCGCCGGGACGATGTAGTTCTGGATCCCCTGGGCGGAGAGCTCCGGCTCGAAGAGGCGGCGGTTCAGGCGGGTGCCGGCGAGGCCGATGCGGCGGAATTCCTCCTCGTAGGCGGGGATCCCGTAGCGGTCGATCAAAACGTTGGTGGCGGTGTTGTCACTGAGGGAGATCATCAGCCGGCAGAGGGAGCGGACGTCCGTGGTGACGTCGCCGGTGAAGAGGGGCAGGGCCCCGCAGATCGGCTCCTTCTGATCGTCGGTGACGGTGATCTTCTCCTCGAGGCTGCACCTGCCCTCCGCCGCCCACTTCTCGATGCAGCAGAGGATCGGCAGCTTGATGACGCTGGCGGCGAGGAAGGCCTCCCCGGCCTGCCAGCCGAAGGTCTCTCCCGTCGCGAGGTTCTTATAGTACAGGCCCACGTGGCCCTTCTGGGCCGCCAGGGCCTCCGTCAGTTTCTGTTTCAGAGCGTTGTCCATGTCCGTATCCCTCCCTTTCTTCGGTTCCTACCCCTATCTTAGTGCAAAAAAATGGCGGAATCAACGGATTTCTGCAATTGCGTATTGACTGGAGACGAAAAAGTGAGATAATTGGACTAGAGTACAATTTTGATCGGAGGACACCCCTATGGAAAACAACACGACACCATATAAACCGACAGGGAAGGAATCCGCGATCCAGGTGGTCAAGTTCGCTTTGTTCTCGGCCTCGGCGGGCATCATCCAGACGCTGGTCTTCACGGCGCTGAACGAGCTGACGAACCTGCCGTACTGGCCGTGCTACCTGACCGCTTTGATCTGTTC
>CADCOV010000141.1 GCA_902803185.1 uncultured Eubacteriales bacterium | reverse complement strand
CGGGCGTGGCCTCCCTCTCCATGGACGACCGCCTTTGCATCGCCAACATGGCCATCGAGGCCGGCGGCAAAAACGGCATCTTCCCGGTGGACGACGTGACCAGGGAGTACATGAAGGGCCGCGTGAACAGGGAATGGACCGAATACGAAGCGGATGAGGACGCGGAATACGACGCGGTCTACGAGATCGATCTCTCCACCCTGGAGCCGACGGTCTCCTTCCCTCACCTGCCGGAGAACACGAAGACCATCGGCGAGGTCGGTGAGATCGCCATCGACCAGGTCGTCATCGGCTCCTGCACCAACGGCCGCCTCTCCGACATGAAGGCCGCCGCAGACCTGCTGAGAGGCCGCCACATCGCCAAGGGCGTCAGGGCCATCGTGATCCCTGCCACCCAGAAGATCTATAAAGAGTGCATCAGGCTGGGCTACATCGACGACTTCATCGACGCCGGCTGCATCGTCTCCACCCCGACCTGCGGCCCTTGCCTGGGCGGCTACATGGGCATCCTGGCGGCGGAGGAAAGATGCGTCTCCACCACCAACCGCAACTTCGTCGGACGCATGGGCCACGTGACCTCGGAGATCTATCTGGCCAGCCCGTACGTCGCAGCCGCATCCGCCATCGCCGGGCGCATCGCCGATCCGCGCGAGATCACTGAATAAGGAGGACAAGATGGACGCGAAAGGCACCGTTTTCAAATACGGCAACAACATCGACACCGACGTCATCATCCCGGCGCGGTATCTGAACACCACCGATCACAAGGAGCTGGCCTCCCACTGCATGGAGGACATCGACAAGAGCTTCATCCAGAGGGTCAAGGAGGGAGACCTGATCGTCGCCGGCGACAACTTCGGCTGCGGCTCCTCCAGAGAGCACGCCCCGATCGCCATCAAGGCGGCGGGCGTCAGCTGCGTCATCGCCCGGACCTTCGCCCGGATCTTCTACCGGAACTCCATCAACATCGGCCTGCCGATCATGGAGTGCCCGGAGGCCGCGGACGCCATCCAAGAGGGCGACGAGGTGGAGGTGGACTTCTCCACCGGCATCATCCGGGACATCACCACGGGAGAGACCTTCCAGGCCGCCCCGTTCCCTGACTTCATCCGCAGCATCATCGACAAAGGCGGCCTGATGGCGAGCCTGAAGGAACAGATCAAGGAGTAGCAGCCATGCAGTACAACATCGCGGTCGTCAAGGGCGACCACATCGGACCTGAGGTCGTGAACGAGGCCCTGAAGGTCCTCGACAAGGTCGGAGAAAGATTCGGACACACCTTCACTTACACGGAAGTCCTGGCGGGCGGCGCCGCCATCGACGCCACCGGAAACACCCTGCCGCAGGAGACCATCGAGATCTGCAAGGCCTCCGACGCGGTGCTGCTGGGCGCCGTGGGCGGCCCGGAATGGGATGACCAGCCGGGACCGAACCGGCCGGAGAAGGCTTTGCTGGGCCTGAGAAAGGCCCTGGGCCTCTACGCCAACCTGCGCCCTGCCCAGATCTTCACGGAGCTTTCCGCCGCTTCCCCGCTGAAGCCGGAGCTCATCCGGGAGGGCCTGGACATCCTGATCGTCCGGGAGCTCACCGGCGGCATCTACTTCGGAGAGCACGCCAGGACCACCACCGCCGAGGGTGCGGAAGCGGCCTATGACGTGGAGTTCTACAGCGTCCCTGAGATCGAGCGGATCGCCCGCACCGCGTTCGACATGGCGATGAAGCGCCGCAAAAAGGTCACCAGCGTGGACAAGGCCAACGTCTTAGAGAGCTCCCGCCTCTGGAGAGCCACCGTGGACCGCATCGCCGCCGAGTATCCGGAGGTCACGCTGAACCACTACTACGTGGACAACGCCGCCATGCAGCTGGTCCGGGATCCTTCCCAGTTCGACGTCATCGTCACCAGCAACATGTTCGGCGACATCCTCTCCGATGAGGCCAGCCAGATCACCGGTTCCATCGGCATGCTGCCGTCCGCTTCCCTGGCAGACGGGAACTTCGGCATGTACGAGCCGGTCCACGGCTCCGCCCCGGACATCGCGGGCACCGGCAAAGCCAACCCGCTGGCCACCATCCTCTCCGTGGCGATGATGCTCCGCTACACCTTAGGCCTCTCCGAAGAGGCCGACGCCATCGAAAAGGCGGTCTCCGCCTTCCTGGCCGAAGGAAAGCGCACCGCGGACATCATGAGCGAAGGGATGACCTGCCTGTCCACCAAGGAGACCGGCGACGCCGTCGCGGCACTCCTGTGAATCTTATAAGCGCGCAAAAAGAGGGCGATGAGCCCTCTTTTTTGTTATGTTTATTTCCCAGTTTCAGTGTTCGGAGAGGTTCCTCAGGAAGCTCCTCCTGTGGATCGGCGTGAGGCCGCCCGCCTTGAGGCCGTCGTAGTGGGCCCGGGTGCCGTAGCCTTTGTTGGAGGCGAACCCGTAGCCCGGATACTCCTCGTCGTAGCGCTTCATCAGGCGGTCCCGCCAGACCTTGGCCACGATGGAGGCGGCCGCCACGGACACGCTGTTCGCGTCCCCTTTGATCAGGGACATCTGGGCCTTGTCCACCGCCGGGATCCGCATGGCGTCGAAGATCACGAAGTCGATGGTCTCTCCCGTCTTCTCCTTCAGCATCATGTCTGCCTCGTCGATGGCGGAGATCATGGCCAGCTTGGTGGCCTCGAGGATGTTCACCTCGTCGATCACCTCCGCCGGCCGGGAGCCGATCCCCCAGCAGACGCAGTTCGCCAGGATCTCGTCGTAGAGGGCCTCCCGCTTCTTTTCCGTCAGCTTTTTGGAGTCGTCCACACCGAGGACCGAAAAGTCCTCCGGCAGCACCACGCAGGCCGCGGCCACCGGGCCCGCCAAAGGCCCCCGGCCCACCTCGTCCACACCGGCGATGCACCGGTAGCCCTTCGCCCGGAGCTCCCGCTCATAGCGCTTCAGCTCCTCCGCCCTGGCTCTGGCCTTCTCCAGCCGTTCCTCCTTCGTCATGTCTAAGCCTCCTCCGCCGGCGCCTTCTCCAGCGTGATCCGGCCGATGGTGCCCGCCCGGAACTCGTCCAGCACGGTGCGGGCGCAGCGGCTGTAGTCGATGCGCTTGCCCGGCAGCAGGAACCCCCGCTTCGCCGCGATGGCCTCCATGTTGACGAGGGCGTCCTCGTCGATCTCCTCCAGCTTGTATCTGGCCGCGAGGAGGGATGGATATTCCCTGCCCAGGTAGCGGATCAGCTCCAGGGCGAGAGAATCCTGGTCCAGGATCTCGTCTTTGATGGAGCCGCAGAAGGCCAGCTTGAGGCCCACTTGCGGATCCTCGAACTTCGGCCAAAGGATCCCCGGCGTGTCCAGCAGCATCATGCCGTTCGACAGGGTCAGCCACTGCTTGCCCCTGGTGACTCCCGGTTTATTGCCCGTCTTGGCGCTTTTTTTGCCCGTCAGGCGGTTGATCAGGGAAGATTTACCCACGTTAGGGACCCCGACGATCATCAGCCTCAGAGGCCGTTTTCTGGCCTTCTCCGCATTCAGCCGGTCCTGGATCTTCACCAGGGCCGCGAGCAGTTCGCCGATCCCGCCGCCCTTGTTGCTGTCCAGCAGCAGCGCGGCCTCCGCCTCCTGTCCGAGGCGTTCCTTCCACCTGCGGTTCTCCGCCCCGTCCGCCAGGTCCATCTTGTTCAAAGCGATGATCCGGGGTTTCCCCGACACGAGCTCATCGATGATCGGGTTGCGGCTGGAGACCGGCACTCTGGCGTCGATCACCTCGACGACCAGATCCACCATCTTCAGGTTCTCCGCGATGAGTTCCCGGGTCTTCTTCATGTGTCCCGGATACCAGTTGATGTTCTCTATCATGATTCGATTTCCTATATTTTAAGGGCATTGTAATAAAGGAGGCTGCTGAAGAACGCCGACAGAAGGGTCATCAGGACGATGATCCTCACATGCAGTTTCTTCTCCGTCACCAGAGTCGCGACAAATTCTCTGACGAACGCGTTCAGGGAGAAATAGCGCTTCGTCTTCGCGCCGATCCCCTCCGTCCGGATGCCCATCTCCTCCGCCAGGATGCCCGAACGGAAGACATGGTAGTTCGTCGTGGAGAACGCGATCTCAGGATCTTCCGTCTCTGCATGCTCCCGGATCAAAGCCCTGGAGAACGCCATATTTTCATACGTATTGGCAGAGCGGTCCTCCGTCAGGATGCGGTCCTGCGGGACCCCTTGTTCCAGAAGATAGCGCTCGATCGCCCTGCCCTCCGGGATGACTTCGTCAGAGCCCTGTCCGCCGGATGGCACGAAGGTGACTTTCTTTCCTGTCGCCTCTTCCTGCATTCTGCCGAACTCGATAGCCCGGTCGGCCCTGCCCTGCAGCAGCGGGGTCAGCGTCCCGTCCGGCCTGATCATGCATCCCAGGATGAGGATATAGTCCTTGTTGAACTTCGGTACATGCCGCGCGGCCTTGAGTGCCAGGATGATCGTCGCGATGAGGATACATTCCACATAGGCGACGATCCCGAATATGGCGGTCTCAAAGAACTCCAGCACATAGCCGTCCGGCGCGTCCTCTCTGTGCACATCGACCCAGTTCCCGACCGGGGTCCAGAAGAGCAGATAATCCGTGATCATCGGGAGGATCGTCAGCACACACAGACACAAGCCAAGGATGACGCCCAGCATGTTCTGCCAGCTGCGGCCTTCCCGCCGCATCAGGATGAAGCTGCTCACCGTCATAACCGCAGAGGCGAGGAATGCCACCGGCAGCAGGAACATCGAGATCAGCTGCATCGTGGAGGACAGGGATCGGATCGTGTCCAGGATCCCGTTATACCGCAGAAGCTGGAACAGCTGCTCGATGGCGGCGCCCGAAAGGAACAGCAAAAGGCCCAGGGTCGCGACATTCCGGTACCGATACATGCTGACCGCCATGCTTCGCTTATACGCGGCGATGGTGATGAAGAGCGCTGCTATGACCAGGATCAGGAACGCGAAAGGAATCACGATATCCCCGTTGAACCGGCCGAAATAGTCACTGTAGGTCAGGAGCCCGTTCGGATGCACATAGAATTCGTAGTAGCGGGAAGTATCCGTGTCGGTGACGGTGACATACTCACTACCCTCTCTAATGGCTCTGACTTTGATCTCCAGCGTCCCGTCCTGGAAGGAAGGATCCGTGATCTCTATCACATCGTTTCCGCGCTCGAGCTCGATCTTGAGATCATCCAGGCTCGTCGCATTGATCCATTCTGTCGCGCGCAGTGTATAGGTCTTCCCGCTGACACCTACTGCTGCCGCGGAGAACAGGAGCAGCGATACCGCTATCAAGAGGAAGATCAGTTTTTCTTTTCTCGTAACCATGGACGTACCACCATCATCAAAATGCTGCTCACATTATATCATATATAAGTAAAAGCGGTACAGTTTCCTGTACCGCCCTGCATCCAAAGACTACTTCTGACCATCCTTGGTCTTGATCTTGGCAGCCTTACCGGTTCTGCCGCGCATGTAGTTGAGCTTAGCTCTTCTGACATCGCCCCTTCTGATCACCTCGATCTTGTCGATCCAAGGCGAGTGGATCGGGAAAGTCTTCTCGACGCCGACGCCGGACGCGATCCTTCTGACAGTGAAGGTCTCGCTGATGCCGCCGTTCTGCTTCTTAAGCACGAAGCCTTCGAAGTTCTGGATTCTTTCTCTGTTACCTTCTTTGATCTTAATGTGGACTCTGACCTGGTCACCCACATTAAAAGCAGGGATATCATTCTTGAGATAATCCTGTGCAACTGAATCTAAAATGTTCATTGTTCTGGGTTCCTCCTTCCCTCCAAGGTGTTCGTGCAGCCGATTACTACAGAGGACCACCCGTAATTAACTT
>CADCOV010000140.1 GCA_902803185.1 uncultured Eubacteriales bacterium | reverse complement strand
TGATCATTCCTTGATCTCCTCCAGCAGGTAGCCGACGCCGCGGGCGGCTTTGATGCGCACGTGGGCGCCGAGCTCCGCGATCTTCTTGCGCAGTCCGGAGATGTTGACCCAGACCACGTTGATCTCCGATTCGCTGTCGTAGCCCCAGATCTTCTCCAGGAAGCGCTCCGTCGGGATCACCTGGCCGGAGTTGGTCATCATCATCTCCATGACCTGGAATTCCTTGTTGGCCAGCCGCATCTCGCCCTCCGGCCCGCCCAGCAGGGCGTCGGAGCGGCGCAGGGTCAGGTCGCCGAAGGTCAGGGTGGTGTCCGTCATGGCCGGCTGGCGGCGGGTCATGGAGCGGATCCTGGCCAGCAGCTCCTTCATGGCGAAGGGCTTGGTCAGGTAGTCGTCCGCGCCGCTGTCGAGGCCCTCGACCCGGTCGTCCACCTCGCTCTTGGCGGTGAGCATGATGATCGGCAGATCAAAGCCCTCCGCCCGGATGGTTTTGACCACGGTGATGCCGTCCTTCTTCGGCATCATGATATCCAGGATGGCGCCGTCGTAGTCGCCGGTGCGCAGGTAATCCAGCGCGTCCTGCCCGTCGTAGACCGCGTCCACGGAATAGTTGTTGTGTTGGAGCATGGTGACGAGGGCGTCCGACAGCAGCCGTTCGTCCTCCGCAAGCAAAAGTCTCATGGGTCTGTCCTCCTTATTTCCTTTATTGTAGCAGAGCGGCGCTTATAAATGTGTGATTTCTTTGTGGGAAGATGCACAAAGCTTTCATGTCCTCTTTGTTGAACATCTTGACATGCTGTGATAAAATACTGTAGGTAAAATTTGATCATACTTTATTGGAGGTACCTAAAGTGAATATTTTTGACAAGCTTACCGCGCAGCTGAAGGCTGCTGACCGCACTATCGTCCTTCCGGACGGCCCGGACCCGCGTGTCGTCGAGGCCGCTGCCAGACTGACCCAGAACGAGATCCTGAAGGTCATCCTCATCGGCACCAAGGAAGAGTTCGACAAGGCTTCCGCCGAGATGGGCTATGACCTGAGCAAGTGCGAGATCCTGGATCCTGCCACCTACGAAGGAATGGACGAGATGGTCGACACCATGGTCGCGCTCCGCAAGGGCAAGCTCTCCGCTGAGGACGCCCGCGAGCAGCTGAGCCACGGCAACTATTTCGGCACCATGCTGGTGAAGATGGGCAAGGCCGACTGTCTGCTGGGCGGCGCCACCTATTCTACCGCTGACACCGTCAGACCGGCTCTGCAGCTGGTCAAGACCAAGCCGGGTGCGCATCTGGTAAGCTCCGTCTTTATTCTGATCCGCGGCGAGGGCGAGGCGGAAGAACGTCTCTGCTTCGGCGACTGCGCGATCAATATCGATTATCAGGACACCATCGACAAGGAAGGCAACGTCACCTACACCGCTGCCGAGAAGCTGGCTGAGGTCGCGATCGAGTCCGCCAAGACCGCCAAGATCTTCGAGATCGACCCGAAGGTCGCGGTCCTGAGCTTCTCCACCAAGGGATCCGGCAAGGGCGGCACCGTCAAGCTGAGCCACGATGCCACCATCAAGGCCCAGGAGATGGATCCGGAACTGGCCATCGACGGCGAGCTGCAGTTCGACGCCGCGGTCTCCCCGGTCGTCGCTGCCACCAAGTGCAAGGGCAGCAAGGTCGCCGGCCAGGCGAACACCTTCATCTTCCCGAACATCGAAGCCGGCAACATCGGTTACAAGATCGCTCAGAGACTGGGCGGCTTCGCCGCTTACGGCCCGATCCTTCAGGGCCTGAACGCGCCGATCAACGATCTGTCCCGCGGCTGCGACGTGGAAGAGATCTACAAGATGGCGATCATCACCGCTGCGCTCGCATAAGCAGTGAGTTTACCGCGCCGGCAGGTTCCTGCCGGCGCTTCTTTTCCCGAAAGGGAGGTTGGATATATGGATGTGGAAAAGATACTGCAGGCGCTGCACGACCACTATGAGGAGTCGATCTTCGTCACCGACGGCGAAGGCCGGCTGATTTTCGTGAACAGAGTCGCGGCGGAGCGCCTCAAGGTGGATCTCGACTATCTGGAGGGCAAGACCGTGCAGGAACTGATGGACGAGGGGGTCTACAGCCAGTCCACGACGATGGACGCCATCCGGACGAAGCATCCGGTCACGGGCCCGCTGGACACGGATCCGAACAAGGTGACCTTCTCCAACAGCGTGCCGGTCCTGGATGAGGACGGCGAGGTCGTCATGGTCGTCACCAACAACATGAGCATGGAACACAATGCGGAGTGGGAGAAGATCATCCACGCCAACGAGGTGGAGGCGAGCCGTCTGCAGAGGGAGAGGGAATACCTGCGCCTGCAGGACCAGCGGGTCCTGGTGGCGAACAGCCCGAAGATGCGCAACCTCCTCACCACCATCGAGGCGGTGGCACCGACGGACAGCAACATCGTCATCCTGGGCGAGTCCGGAACGGGCAAGGACATGTTCGCGTCCCTGATCCACGAGAAGTCCGGCCGGGCCGGCAACGCCTACATCAGCGTCAACTGCGCGGCGATGACGGAGAGCCTGCTGGAGAGCGAGCTCTTCGGCTATGAGGCCGGCGCCTTCACCGGCGCCCTCAGAGGCGGCAAGATGGGCCTCTTCGAGGCCACCAGCGGGGGGACTTTGTTCCTGGACGAGATCGGCGAGATGTCGCTGGGCCTGCAGTCCAAGCTGCTCCGGGTCCTGGAGAACCACGAGGTCAGAAGGGTGGGCGGCGTCCGCAACATCCCGGTGGACGTCCGGGTCATCTGCGCCACCAACAAACACCTGCCGGAGCTGGTGAAGGAGAAGAAGTTCCGTGAAGACCTCTACTACAGGCTCGCGGTCTTCACCCTGGACCTGCCGCGGCTCCGGGACCGGACCGAGGACATCATCCCGATCGCCAACATGTTCCTGGAGGAGCTGAACCGCAGGAACGGCACCCACAAGATCCTCTCCAGGGCCACGGTCCGCACCATGCTGAACTACGACTGGCCGGGCAACATCCGTGAGCTGCGCAACGTCATCGAGCGGATCTACGTCGTCAGCCCGGGCAACGAGCTCTTCTTCCTGCCGATGCCGGTGGCGAAGTACGGCGGCGAGCTGAACGAATACATGGAGCAGCAGGAGCAGGAACAGCAGGCGGCGGAGAAGCTGGACACCAGCCTGGGCCTCAAGGAGTACGTGCGCAAGGCGGAGAAGGCCTACATCGAGGCCGTCATCGAGGAATGCGGCGGCTCCGTGGCGGCGGCGGCACAGCGGCTGGGCGTCCACAGGAGCGCCCTGTACCGGAAGCTTGCCTCCGAGGAGGATGTCGCAGAATAGCGACAACGTTTGTCGCAAAATATCGACACTGTCGCAAAACAGCGACAGCAGATTGCCAATATTTGTATTTACAATGGTAAAAACCTTTGGTTTTTGCCATTTTTGTTGTCCGAAAGACGTTGGCACAGACTTTGCTTTAAATAGGATGTCTCATTTGGGACTCCCTCCCGGATGATGACGAATATACACACCGTCAGCCGTTCGTTTTGCGGGCGGCTAAACTTCGGAATTCGGAAAAGGAAAGGAATTATCATCATGGGCATCAATGATATCAAGAATGTACTGGTATGCGGCGGCGGCCTGATGGGCAGCAACATCGCCTACGTCATCTCCTCCGTCAAGGACTATGAGATCACCGTTTACGACAAGTTCCCGGTCGACCTGGAGAAGAAGATCCGCACCAACACCAAGCAGCTCCTGGACGAGGGCATCATCAGCGAGGAAGAACTGACTGAGAGACTGTCCCGCATCCACTTCACCCAGGACATCGACAGCGAGGGCGTCAAGAACGCCGACCTGCTCGTCGAGGCTGTTTTCGAAGATATCAACGTCAAGCAGGAGACCTTTGCTCTGCTTGAGGAAAGATGCCGTCCGGACTGCATCTTCTGCACCAACTCCTCCGTCATGAGCCCGAGCTGGATCAGCGAGAAGATGACCCATAGAGAAAGATTCGTCGGCACCCACTTCTGGAACCCGGGCCACCTGATCCCGCTGGTCGAGGTCATCAAGACCGATGCCACCTCCGACGAGACCGCTGACACCGTCATGGCCTTCATGAAGAAGATCGGCAAGAGCCCTTGCCTCTGCAAGAAGGACGTCCCGGGCTTCATCGCCAACAGAATGCAGCACGCCCTCTGGAGAGAGGCCATCTCCATCGTCGAGCACGGCATCGCCAGCCCGGAGGACGTCGACACCGCCGTCAAGACCAGCTTCGGTCTGAGACTGCCTTACCTGCCGCCGCTGGTCAACTCCGACCTGGTCGGCACCACCCTGACCTATCAGATCCACAGCACCGTTCTGAAGGCCATCGAGGATTCCCACGAGCCGTCCCCGCTGCTCAAGCAGATGATGGACGAGGGCAAGCTGGGCTTCCGCGCTGAGAAGAATGCGGAAGGCAAGCGCGTCGGTTTCATGGAGTACACCGATGAGGACATCGAGAGGATCAACGCCGGTCTGAACGAGTACCTGATCAAGATGCTCTATAAATAAATCTTAATAAATATTAATTCAACTTACTCATAGTTGACATTTCTAACAGGAGGACAATAAAATGGACAAAGCACTGAAGAACAAGAGGATCATCACCGCAGCCGTCACCGGAGCCTGGCCGAAGAAGGAGAACAACCCGAACGTCCCGATGACTCCGTCCGAGATCGCTGACGATGTTTATGCTTGCTGGAAGGCCGGCGCTGCCATCGCTCACATCCACATGAGAGATGACGAGGGCAACGGCACCATGGATCACAACAAGTTCCGTGAGACCATGGACTTCATCCACGAGAGATATCCGGATATGGACATCATCATCAACATGACCACCTCCGGCGACATCTATGCCACCGATGAGACCAGAGTCCTTCACGTCAAGGAGCTCAAGCCGGAAATGGCTTCCTATGACTGCGGTTCCATGAACTGGCTGAACTTCGGCCTGTTCCTGAACAGCCCGAGCTTCCTCGAGATGTGCGCCAAGGTCTTCAAGGAGTGCAACACCAAGCCGGAGATCGAGTGCTTCGACCCGGGCATGATCGGCAACGCCGCTTACTACATCAAGAAGGGCGTCCTCGAGGGACCTCTCCACTTCCAGTTCTGCATGGGCTGCGCCAACGGTATCCCGGGTTCCACCAAGAACCTGCTCTTCATGAAGGAGACCGCTGACCAGCTGATCGGCAAGGATCAGTACACCTGGAGCGCCTTCGGCGTCGGCCACAGCGCCATGGAAGTCATGTACGCTGCGATCGCTCTCGGCGGCGGCATCAGAGTCGGTATGGAAGACAACGTCATGTACAGCAAGGGCGTCCTGGCTGACAGCAACGCGCAGTTCGTCGAGAGAGCTGCCAGAGTCATCAGAGAGTTCGGCTGCGAAGTCGCTACCCCGGATGAGGCCAGACAGATCCTGAGCCTGAAGAAGTAGTTTTCACTGCTTGCCCAATTGAGTCACTTTCGGCGCCGCGGGACGACGCGGCGCCCGAAATATATCAATCACTCATCATCCATTATTAAGAAAGGAGAAGACACTCATGTCTGAAACCGCAAAGGTTCGCGAAAAGGAACTTTCCTGTGGAACATTTCCAAGAAGTTCAGCTTCGCGGCAGAGAAGATCATTCCGGATTCGTTCGTATTCTGCGTCATCCTGATGATCCTCGTATTCGTTCTTTCCCTGATCATCGGCCACGGCCCGATCGAGCTGATCGACGCTTGGTGGGGCGGTCTGGCCAGCCAGTTCACCCTGGCTTTCCAGATGGGCCTCATGGTCATCGTAACCGCTACGACGGCTCGCTCCCCGCAGGCCGCCAAGTTCCTGAGCTGGCTGGCTGACAAGGTCCACAATCAGACCGCTGCCCTGATCCTGCTCATGGTCTTCGGTTATGTTTCCTCCATGCTGAACTGGGCGTTCTGCACCATCGTGACCCCGGTTCTCGCGATGCACCTTGCCAAGAGAATCAAGGGCCTCCACTTCCCGATGATGGTCGCTGGCGGTTATTCCTGCATGATCCTCGGCCAGTGCCTTGGGCCTTCGGCCACTCTGTACTCCACTCTTGCTACCGAAGGCAGCGCCTATGCTGAGATCGTTGGACAGAGCATGAGCGTCGCTGAGACCTGCTACAACCCGATGAACGTCGTCCTCTGGATCATCCTGGCTGTCGTCTTCATCCTCCTCGTCCTCTTTACCCGTCCGGGCAAGGATGGGCTGGTCGAGCTCGGTGACATCGCTACCCAGGCTGACGTTGCACCGGAAAGCTACAAGATCACCGAGAAGGCTGAGACCTTCGCGGACAAGATGAACACCTGCAGACCGATCATGTGGATCGTCGCGATCTTCATCTTCGCTTACATGATCTACTCCTTCGCTACGAAGGGC
>CADCOV010000139.1 GCA_902803185.1 uncultured Eubacteriales bacterium | reverse complement strand
GCTGGCCCGGGTGATCCAAAACGGCGACATCGCCGTCATCTACCCGGAGGCCCGGTATTCCCTGTGCGGGACCACGGCGGTGCTGCCGTCCTCCCTGGGGAAGCTCTGTAAACTCCTCAAGGTGCCGGTGGTGTCTTTGATCTGCCACGGCCACCACGTGAACTCGCCTTTCTGGAACCTGCACTCCCGGGGCGTGAAGCCGACGGAGGCGGAGATGGACCTGCTCTTCACGGCGGAGGACCTCGCGCGGCTCAGCGCGGATGAGATCAACGACCGGATCGTGGCGCGGTTCCAATACGACGACTTTGCCTGGCAGAGGGAGCGGGGGATCCGCACCCCTTATCCGAAGCGGGCGGAGGGCCTCCACAAGGTGCTCTACCAGTGCCCGCACTGCGGGACGGAGTTCCGGATGGGCTCTGAAGGCGCGGAGCTCTTCTGCGAAAGCTGCGGCAAACGCTGGCGGATGACGGAGCTCGGCGAACTGGAAGCCCTGGAGGGAGAGACCGAGTTCTCCCACATCCCGGACTGGTACGAGTGGGAGCGGGCGAACGTCCGGGCCGAGGTGGAAGCCGGCACCTACAGCAGCGGCATCCTCGAGGTCCACGTGGACACCCTGCCCAACGCGAAGAAGTTTATCCGCCTGGGAGAGGGGACCCTGATCCACGACATGAACGGCTTCACGGTCCGGGGCATCGATGGGGACGGGGATCCCTTCGAGATGGTCAAACAGGTGCCGAGCCTCTACTCCTGCCACATCGAATACGAGTATCTGGGAAAGTTCGGGGACTGCGTGGACCTGAACACCCTGGAGGACACCTGGTACGTCTATCCCCACGGCAGGGATTTCGCCGTGACCAAGATGGCCCTGGCGACGGAGGAACTGTACTTCGCCCATCGGCGGGCGATCGGAAAGCCCTGCAGGCCGGGACTCACATGAGCAGTTTGGCATAACTGATTCTTCCGTTGCGAAGCCGGCGGAAATCAAATATAATGGGTTTCATCATACATTATTCCTTACGCGAACAGGAGTGTTCCATGCAGACATCGGAGAGCTTCCGCCTGAGTGCGATCCTGTCCTTGTCGGGAGGATTGCAGGACGCCTATACCTATAACGTGAGAGGGCAGGTCTTCGCCAACGCCCAGACCGGCAACGTGGTTTTGATGAGCCAGAACTTCATGGAGGGCAATGTCGACGCCGGCTTTCAGTACATGATGCCGCTCCTCGCCTTTGCCTTCGGGATCTTCATCGCCGAACGGGTGGAGGGGAGCCTCAAGGAGAATCCGGTCATGCACTGGAGACAGCTCATCATCATGATCGAGATCGGTGCACTGGTCCTGGTGGGCATGCTGCCGCCGGAGGTCAAGCTGATCGCCAACATGATCGTATCCTTCTCCTGCGCCATGCAGGTGCAGACCTTCCGCAAGGTCCATGGCTACGGCTACGCCTCCACCATGTGCATCGGGAACCTCAGGAGCGGGACGGAGAGCCTGTCCGCATATATGAGGGAGAAGAAACGGGAGCATCTGATCAAGGCATTGCATTTCTTCAGCATCCTGCTGATCTTCGCCGTCGGTGCGGGCGTGGGCGGCGTGTTGTCCCACAGACTGGGTACCGGCACGATCTGGATCTCCGCCGGGCTTTTGATCATCGCGTTGGTCATGATGGAAAGGGAAACGAGGTAAATGAGCACACATACCCACACAGACAAAGACGGCAACGTCATTACCCATAGCCATGAGACGGATCAACCAAGGCACAGCCACCACCACGACCCGGAGGAAAAGAAGCGGCAGTTGAACCGGATCGCCCGGGCCATCGGCCACCTGAACCACGTCAAAGGTATGATCGAGAAGGACGTGGACTGCGCCGAGGTGCTGATCCAGCTCAGCGCGGTGAACAGTGCCCTCAAGGGCCTGGGCAAGGAGATCATCAACGAGCATATGACCCACTGCATCACCCACGCCATCGAGGACGGGGACATGGCCGCCGTGGAGGAGTTCCAGAAGGCCGTTGAGAAGTTCATTTGAGGCGGACAGGAGGCGCGCGATGGAAAGACAGGGCTGCGGCTGGGAATACAGCTCCCCGAAGATGAAAGCCTATCACGACGAGCGCTGGTGCAGGCCGGTCCACGAGGACCGGGAGCTCTTCGCCATGCTGATCCTGGAAGGGGCGCAGGCGGGGCTCTCCTGGGCAACCATCATCGAAAAGGAAGCCCGCTACCGGGAGGTCTTTGACGGCTTTGATCCGGCCCTGGTGGCGGCATACGGCGAGGAGAAGATCGAGGCTTTGATGGCGGACCCGGGCATCATCCGAAACCGCCGGAAGATCGAGGCAGCCGTCAAAAATGCCGGCGCCTTCCTCCGGGTGCAGGCGGAGTGGGGCAGCTTCGACCGCTACATCTGGCAGTTCACGGAAGGGAAGACCATCGACCACCGGCTCACGGCCCTCGAAGACATGCCGGCGGTCTCGGAGCTATCGGAACAGGTCAGCAAGGACCTGAAGAAGCGGGGGTTCTCCTTCGTGGGCCCGACGATCATCTACTCCTACCTGCAGGGGATCGGGGTGTACAACGACCATCTGGTCACCTGTCAATATCGATGAATGACGGAAGCTGTCAGCGGGCAGCTTCTTTTTGTTGTCCTTAGGGAGGAATTATGATAAACTGTTAACAAATTATGCGGGCGTATACAGGGACCGCGTGAGAGATGTCATTTTCAGGGCACAGGGAGGGTAACACTATGCCGGAAATTATCAGGAAGAACCCGAGGACCATCTCCAAATACGAGGGAGAAAAAGACTTCAAAGCGAAATATGCCAAGCTGGCGAGAAAGATCACCGATAACGTCAAGACCAAGATCCCGGGCGTCAAGGCCACGGATCCGGAGTACTGGGGCCTCAGAGAGATCCTGACCGAGGATGAGGTGGACGTGGCGCTCAGGATGAAGCTCCGCAAGTTCTACACCTTCGAGGAGCTGGCCGCCATGAACGCCAAGCAGTTCTCCAGAGAGCGGCTCCAGGAGATCCTGGACCTGATGTCCGTCCACGGCATCATGGAGTACGACTACGGCGACCATTACGATGACAACGGCCCGACCAAGCCGCTGGATCCGGCGGACAAGCGCTACCGGATCTCCTTCTTCGTGCCGGGCAGCGCGGAGCTGTTCAACTCCTCCGTGGACCGGATCGAGAAGAACCCGGCGGTGGCGTCCTTCTTTGAGAGGATGACCTTCCTGCCGCTGGAGGACATCACGCCGAACGTCCGCCCGGGCGGCAACGGCATCGGCATGCATGTCATCCCGGTCGAGAAGGAAGTCGGCATGCACAGGGAGGCCCTGAAGATCGAGAAGATCTCCTACTGGCTCCAGAAGTACGACGGACACCTTTCCGCCGGCATCTGCTCCTGCCGCGCTTCCAGGGCGATCCTGGGAGAGGGCTGCGCCGACGACTGTAACGACTGGTGCATCCAGGTCGGCGACATGGCGGACTACACCGTGGAGACCGGCCGCGCCCACTACATCACCAAGGAAGAAGCCCTGGAGATCCTGCAGAAGGCGGAGGAGAACGGCTACGTCCACCAGACCACCAACATCGACGGCGAAGACCACATCTTCGACATCTGCAACTGCAACGTCCAGATCTGCAACGCCCTGAGGACCGCCTTCCTGTACAACACCAGGAACCTCTCCAAGAGCGCCTACACCGCCGAGGTGAACAAGGACAACTGCGTCGCCTGCAACCGCTGCGTGGAGGTCTGCCCGGCGGGCGCCCTGCGCCTGGGACAGAAGTTCCGGGACAAGGACGGCAACGAGGTCAAGTATCCGAAGCAGGTCCTGCCGGACAAGATCCGCTGGGGCAAGTATGCCTGGGATGAGAACTACAGAGATACCGCCAGGGTGAACACCCACAAGACCGGTTCTTCGCCGTGCAAGGCGGCCTGCCCGGCCCACGTGCCGGTCCAGGGCTACCTGGCCATGGCCAAGGAGGGGAGATACGAGGACGCTTTGGCTTTGATCAAGCGGGAGAACCCGTTCCCGGCGATCTGCGGCCGCGTCTGCAACAAGCTCTGCGAAGAGGCCTGCACCAGAAACAAGATCGACAAGGCGGTCTCCATCGACGAGGTCAAGAAGTTCCTGGCGGAGCGTGACCTCCACGCCGAGACCCGCTATGTACCGAAGAAGCGCACCCGCCGCGTGAGCGGTGAATGGGATCAGAAGAT
>CADCOV010000138.1 GCA_902803185.1 uncultured Eubacteriales bacterium | reverse complement strand
TCAAAATATCCCTCTCTGCGGTCGCCGATGTCCTTCATCAGGATGACCTTGTGGATCTTGCCCTGGGCGACCGCCGCATCGTTCAGCGCCTGCAGGGTCTCGAGTTCGGAGACCAGGGAGATGTCCGCATAGGCCACGACCTCCTCCGCCTCGGACTTCATCGGGATCCGGGTCAGAAGCGTCGGGATGGTCGGATCAAATTCCTTCAGTTTGCGAAGGTCGCCGGTCCTGGCGCCGCCGATGCTCTTGCAGCCGGCATCCATCATCGCCCTGCAGCACTCCGGGATGCAGCAGAAGCCCTTGGCCACGCCGTTGACCTCCATGCCGCCCTCCGCCGCCAGCGCGACGATCTTCTCCATATTGCTCTTCATGTTCGCCGGCGTGACCACCAGCTGCGGATAAACCTTGCCCATTGCAGACCTCCTGATCCATCGTAGTTCTATCGGCAAAACGCCACTGCCATATTATACCATGTCGGTGCCCCGCTGAGAAGGGGCGTTCCCGGGCCTACTTTCCCAGGCTCTTCACCAGGTCCAAAAGCTCCAGATCGCTCTCCCTGACCCGGATCCCGGTCTTGTATTCCGTGCCGTCCGGATAGCGGATCGCGATGGCGATCTCCTGCCCCTCGCAGAATCCCTTGTTCTTCACGTCCTCCAGGAACCCCGGGACCTTCGGATGGGTCGCGGCGAACTGGTTCCACGCCTGTCTCACCTTGAACAAAGCCTGAAAATCCATCATGATCATTGCCTCTCTTTCTGCGCCGCCAAAAAACGCCGCGCCGCTCCTCCAGTATACACGAAAAGCGCGCCTGGGAAAAGGGGGTGCGGGGCTGCATGGGCTGATGTGGGTTCACCCATTCCCAAGGTGCCCTCTCCAGCCCCAGCTGGGAATGAAAAACCGGCTTTTCCGCGATCTTGGGAATGGGCACCCCCTGCCCGCCCTTCGTCAATTTCTCCCCATCCGCCCCGACTTATGATATAATCGCCCCAGAAGGCTTTGAAGGGAGGCAGCCATGGCGAGCAACATCTTATGTGATCCGAACAATCCCCTTCTGCAGAAGGTGGACAAAGAACTGGTGAAGAGGGTCGATACGGCCTTTGACAACGAACTCATGTGCTCCCAGGTCACCTTCCTATACGGCGCGAAGGCGCTGGGGATAGAGCTGGACCGGGATACGGCCCTGCTGGCGTCCAGCGGCTTCGGCTGGGGCATGCAGCACGGGGAACGCTGCGGCGCGGTGACCGGGTCTTTGATGTCCCTGGGGCTGAAGTACGGCTACCGAAACGTGGACGAGTTCTCCAACTTCAAGATTCTGAAGCAGAAGCAGAGAGAATTCGACCGCCGCTTCCGGGAGGGCTGCGGCAGCCTCTACTGCAAGGAGCTCCTCAAGGCCAACTACGGCGTGGAGGAGGAGCGGGAGAAGATCTACGAGGAAGAGCGCTACCGGATCTGCTCCCTGATCACCGCCTACGCCTGCGAGATCCTGGACGATCTTCTGGCGGAGGAGGCGGAGGGCGTCGTCCGCCAGGGCGAGTATTACGATCCGTTCGCGGAATAGAGTGCCATAAGAAAAGAGCCACCTGCGTCTGCCGGTGGCTTTGCTTTTTTCGCTCTCGTTTTGTTCTGCCGGGGTCACACCGCCTTCTCGAAGGCCATGTCGGTGAGTGCCTCCCCCAGCAGTTCCTCCGGCCTCGTCTCCGGCCGGATCCAGTCGTTCACGCACCGCTCCGGCAGGATCAAAGGCATCCGGTCGTGGATGAATCGGATCCCCTCTCCCGGTTCCCGGGTCAGGATCACGAACACCGGCAGGCCCGCCTCGATGCGGTAGAGCCCGCAGAGCCAGGTGAGGCCGGTCCCCGCGCCTGCAGGGCGGATCCTGTACTTGTCGCCGGTCTTCTTCCTGCCGTCCGCGCCAAGGAGGTGCTCCCACTCGAAGTACCAGGCCGCGGGCACGGCGCAGCGCCGTCGCTCCCAGGAATCCCGGAAGGTCGGTTTCTCCCCCGCCGTCTCCACCCGCGCGTTCAGCAGGAGCGACCGCCCGGAAAAGCCCCACTTCATCGGGAACACGGTGCGGCGGCCGGCCCGGTTGGGCGCGACGACCGGCACCACGTCCGTGGGCCGGATCTCCCCGAAGGTCTTGATCTCCGTGGTCTTCTGCCACTCCATCACAAAGAGGGAGCGGTTCATCTGCTCGAGGATCTCCCGGTATTCCGGGGTATCGTCCGCCCAGTATCT
>CADCOV010000137.1 GCA_902803185.1 uncultured Eubacteriales bacterium | reverse complement strand
GTGGTCTTGAGGGGTAGTTGGGAAACAGAATCGCATGATTTCATTTCCCAAAATGCATAAAAGCCCTGATTCTGTTACCCGATTGCTGTTGGAGGGGTAGTTGGGAAACAGAATCACATGATTTCATTTCCCAAAACGCAGAAAATGCCGGATTCTGTTACCCGATTGCTGTTGGAGGGGTAGTTGGGAAATGGAATCGCATGATTTCATTTCCCAAAATGCAGAAAAGCCCTGATTCTGTTACCCGATGTGGTCTGGAGGGGTAGTTGGGAAATGGAATCGCACGATTTCATTTCCCAAAATGCGGAAAAGCCCTGATTCTGTTACCCGATGTGGCCTGGAGGGGTGGTTGGGAAATGGAATCACTGCTTTCCATTCCCAGGATCCTGAAAAACAGGCATTTCTATTCCCAGATCGCCCGAGAAGGGGCACCTCGGGAATGAAGTTTGGTGCTGTGCTGGGGTCAGTGGGTAAGAGCCGCACCCGCCCGCACCAAAAGAGGCATGCCCGCCGGGCATGCCTCCTTCCTGCTGCAATGCAGAGGACTATGCTTTGTAGATCTCCTTGCCGTCGTGGACGGTGAGGAGCGGGTGGACTTCGCCGATCCGCTCTGCAGGGACGGTGAAGAGGTCCTCGGAGAGGACTGCGAAGCTTTCCCGGTAGCCCGGGGCGATGCGGCCGAGGCCGCGGAAGCCGGTGGCGCGGGCGGCGGCGTCGGTGTAGAGGCGGACCGCCGTTTCCACGTCGATGGCCTGCTCTTTGCCGCAGTCGGTGCCGTCAAAGGCGACGCGGGTGACGGCGGCCTGCATGTTGATGAACGGGTCGGATGGGACCGCCCAGGAGGTGGCAGGCGCGTCAGTGGAAAGGCAGACGTCGAGGCCCTTTTCCAGCATGCGGTGGATCGGGTAGGTGGTCTTTGTTCGCTCCTGGCCCAGGTTCATGAGGTAGCTTTCGATCTCGGAGAAGAAGAAGACCGGCTGGGTGGCGAAGGCCATGCCCTTTTCGATGACTTTGTCCATGGAGTCCTCGCGGGGTTCGGTGACGTGCTCCACGCGGACGTATGGGGCGGCGCCGTCCATCCAGTCCTCCTCCCGGTAGGCCCGGTCGACGATGCGGGCGATGGCGCGGCCGCCCATGGCGTGGACGGCGAGCTGGAGGTGGTTGGCTTTGCAGTAGGCGATGGCGGATTCGACGAGCTCATCGCTGTAGACCGGGATGCCGCAGGTGCCGGTGCTGAGGTACGGCTCGTCCATCCAGGCGGTGTGGCCGGAGACGCTGCCGTCGCCGATGAGTTTGAGGCCCGCGACCCGGATCTTCGCGTCCGGATCCGTCTGTTCCGGCGTCAAAGCAAAGTCCGGCCGGTCAACGTAGAAGTCCCAGACGAGGTAGAGGGCGGCGTCCTGGGCAAAGCCCAGCTTGGCGGCTTCCCGGAAGATCTCCCACGCCGGGTCGTCATCCTCGCCCATGTCGGCGACGGCGACGATACCCTGGGAGGAGAGGAGGTCGCCCAGATCCTTGAGGTTTTGGGCGGAGATGGAAATGCCCTGCGGCGGGACCAGGCGTCCGACCAGCTCGCCGGCGTTTTCCGTCAGGATGCCGGTCAGGTCACCGTTTTCGTCGTGTTCGATGGTGCCGCCCTGCGGGTCCGGGGTGTCCCGGTCGATGCCCGCCAGCTTCAAAGCCGCGGAGTTGCAGGAGCGGACGTGGCCGCAGACCCGGAGCACGTAGACAGGGGCGTCGTCGCAGGCTTCGTCCAGGTCGTGGATATCAGGGTAGCGCTTCTCCGCCAGCTTGCCCTCGTCGCAGCCCCAGACAAAGATCCACTTGTCCGGGCCCTGGGCGGCGCGGGCCTTGCGGATCTCCCGCTGGATGTCTTTGATGGAGTAGCAGACCGGCGGCAGGGCGGAGATCTGCTTGGCGTAGTCCGCCAGCATGATCGGGTGCATATGGGCGTCGATGAGGCCCGGGATCACGGTCCGGCCCTCCAGGTCGACGATCTCTCCCGGCGCGTCGGTCAAAACCTCCTCCGCTGAGCCGACGGCGGTGATCCGGCCGTCCTCGGCGGCAAAGGCGCTGACATACGGACGGGTCGGGTCCGAGGTGAATATTTTTCCGTTGATGTAGGTCTTCTTCATGGCAGTGACCCTCCTTTTTCGATTCGATTATAGCACAGTCGCTGCAAGGAGGAAAGGGTACATTGTAAACCTCCTGGGCGCCGCGACAGGCGCGGGCGGGGGTTGACGAACGGAGAAAACGTTGATATAATGCGAATCGTGCGGGGCGTGCCCGCACGAATAGATGAAAAGAAGGTTTACAATGGAAGTGCGCAAGACACGTGATATGACGGTGACGGCGGTGATGGCGGCGGTGCTCTGCTGCCTGGGACCGCTGACGATACAGATCGGGCCCATCCCGGTCACGCTGGCGAATCTGGGCGTGATGCTGGCGGCCTACGTCCTGGGGCACAAGCGCTCTGCGGCGGCGGTGGGGCTCTACCTCCTCATCGGCCTCGTGGGCCTGCCGGTGTTTTCCGGATTCCAGGGCGGTCCGCAGAAGCTGCTGGGGCCGACCGGCGGGTTCCTGGCGGGCTACCTGCTGCTGGCTTTCATCGCCGGCTGGTGCATCGACCGGTGGCCGGAGAGCCGGCTGGCGGGGGCGGCGGGCCTTCTGGCAGGCGAGGTGGTCCTGTACATCCTGGGCACCGCATGGTTCGTCTTCCAGGCAGGGACCGGCGTGGGCGAGGCGCTGGCGCTGTGCGTCTATCCGTTCCTCGCCGTGGATGCGGCAAAGGTCGTCGCGGCGACGGCGGTGGGGCCGGTGCTGCGGGCGGCGGTGCGGAAGAGCGGCGCACTGGACTGAGCGGCACGCGGGACTGCGGGACAGGCACCCTGACGGAATGCATATGCGCGGATGCGGGAATTCTCTCCCCGCATCCTTTTTTTATGGGCGGAATCGTGCTATCATAGTGAAGATGACATCATAAGACAGGACAGAAGAGGATGCTGAAGAATTACCTTTACATTTTTTTGATATCGATGGTGCCCCTGGTGGAGCTCAGGCTGGCGGTGCCGGCGTCGCAGGCGCTGGAGCTGCCGATGCTGCCGTCCCTGATCATCTGCATGATCGGGAACCTGCTGCCGATGCCGTTCATCTACCTGTTCGCCAGGCGGATCCTGGAGTGGGGCGCGGACAAGGCTTTGATCGGCGGGATCTGCCGGTTCTTCCTGGAGAAGGGCCACAAGGCGGGCCGCAAGATGACCGAGAAGGCGGGCCGGACCGGGTCCTTCATCGCTTTGATGCTGTTTGTCGGGATCCCGGTGCCGGGGACCGGCGCATGGACCGGCACGCTGGCGGCAAGCATCCTGGAGCTGGGCATCAAAACCACCACCGCCGCCGTGGCGTTGGGCGTGTTCATCGCGGGCCTCATCATGATGGCGGCCAGCACCGTCGGCTTTTCCCTGATCGGGTAGGAGGTGCCGCATGCCTGTTTCTCTGATCCCGGCCTTCCTGTTCTACTGCTACACGAACGGCATCACGCCGGGGCCTGCCAACCTCTGCTCCCTGTCCGCGGCCATGAACTACGGGCGGAAGCAGGCGCTGATCCAGTGGCGGGGACTGATCATCGGCTTCTGGATCGACGCGATGATCGCGGTTTTGATCAACGGCGTCCTGGGGGCGGCCCTGGGAAAATACGTGGGATACCTCTCCTACGTGGGCGCCGCCTACATCCTCTGGCTCGCCATCAAGATCCTGCGCACCAGCTACGACCACGTGGGGGACGAGCAGGAGGCGGCGGCGAACTGCAACTTCCGGACCGGCCTCATCGTCCAGCTGACCAACGCCAAGGTCATCCTGTTCTGCATCACCGCGCTGGCGTCCTACGTGACCCCGTACACGAACAGCCTGCTGACTTTGTTCCTGGTGGGCTGCTTCCTGCCGCTGACCGGGCCGATCTGCAACCTGGCCTGGCTCTTCGCCGGCGACCGGCTCCGGGGCCTCTTCCTGAAATACCCGAGGCCTCTCAACATCATCATGGCCATCGCTTTGGTGCTCTGCGCCATCAGCCTGGTCCGCCACTGAGCGGCCGACAAAACCCAAGAAAATCAAAATCGAAAACCGTTTTCGTATTGACGGAGAAGACCCTCTGCCGTATAATATGAAAATGGTTTTCATTTTATTGGGGAGAATGGCGACATGAAGAGACAGTACAACACCAAGCACAGAGACGCGCTGCTGACCTATCTCAAGTCCAGGCCGGGGATCCACATGACCGCGGCGGACGTCTGCAGCTACTTTCGGGCGGAGGGGGAGGCCATCGGCACCACCACCGTCTACCGCCAGCTGGACCGGCTGGTGGACGAAGGCCTCGTGAGCAAATATTTCATCGACGAGAACAGCCCGGCCTGTTTTGAATATCTGGACCCGGAGAGCCACGCCGGCACGGTCTGCTACCACTGCAAGTGCGAGCGCTGCGGCCGGCTCTTCCACACGGACTGCGGCGAGATCGCCGAGCTCGAGGCGCACCTGTTCTCCCACCACGGGTTCAAGGTGGACCCGATGCGGACCGTCTTCTACGGCGTCTGCAGCGACTGCCTGGCGGCGGAGGTGGAAGAATGAGGAAGAGAAGGGTTTTGATCCTCCTGCTCTGTGCCCTGCTGGCCCTTGGCCTCGCGGGCTGCGGGGGCGGGGAGACGCCTTCCGGGAGCGGGGACGCGGCCCCGGCGGAGGGGGAGACCCTCACCGTCGTCGCGACGATCTTCCCGGTCTACGACTGGATCCGGAACCTGGTGGGCGATGTGGAGAACGTCGACGTGCGCCTGCTCTGCGGGGACGGCACGGACCTGCACAGCTTCCAGCCGAGCGCGGCGGACATCGTGACCATCGCGAGTGCGGACCTGTTCGTCTACGTGGGCGGCGAGTCTGACGCCTGGGTGGCGGAGGCCCTTGCGGGCACCGGCGGGGAAGGTCAGCAGGCCATCGCTTTGCTGGACGCCCTGGGCGGCGGCGCACTTGAGGAAGAGACCGTGGAGGGCATGGAAGGCGAAGAAGAAGAGAGCGGGGAGGAAGCGCCGGAGTACGACGAGCACGTCTGGCTCTCCCTGAAGAACGCGAAGCAGCTCTGCACCGAGATCGACGGCGCCTTGCAGGCCCTGGACCCGGCCAACGCCGAGAGCTACCAGGCGAACCTGGAAGGGTACCTGGATCAGCTGGACGCCCTGGACGGACAGTACGAGACGGCGGTCAAGGAGGGCAGGGTGAAGACTTTGCTCTTCGCGGACCGGTTCCCGTTCCGGTATCTGACGGAGGACTACGGCCTCGACTATTACGCGGCCTTCTCCGGCTGCTCGGCGGAGACGGAGGCCAGCTTTGAGACGGTGGCCTTCCTGGCGAAGAAGACGGAGGAGCTGGACCTCGGCGCCGTCCTCACCATCGAGACCGGCGACGGCAAGCTGGCCCAGACGGTGGTGGACGCGGCGGGCGGCGGCCGGAAGATCCTCACGCTGGACTCCATGCAGGCGGTGACGGCGGAGGAGGCGGCCGCGGGCGCGACCTACCTCGACATCATGGAACAAAACCTCGCGGCGCTGAAGGAAGCGCTGTCGTAAGGGAGGAAACAATGGCGGAACTGACGTGCCGGGGCCTGGCCCTGGGCTACGAAGGGAAAAACATCATAGAGGATCTCTCCTTCACGGTGGAGACGGGCAACTACCTGTGCATCGTGGGCGAGAACGGCGCGGGCAAATCCACGCTGGTCCGCACCCTCCTGGGACTCAGGAGCCCGAACGCGGGGACGATCACCTTCGGGGACGGCCTCGTGCGCAGAGAAATCGGCTACCTGCCCCAGCAGAGCGCGGATCAGCGTGGATTTGCCCGCGCCGTTCTCGCCCACCACGCAAAGGTAATCCCCGGCGTTGACCTGAAAAGTCAGGTG
>CADCOV010000136.1 GCA_902803185.1 uncultured Eubacteriales bacterium | reverse complement strand
GCATCCGTCAGTTCAACCTGATGTTCAAGACCTTCCAGGGCGTCACCTAGGATACCGCTGCACAGCTGTACCTGCGCCCGGAGACAGCCCAGGGCATTTTCGTCAACTTCAAGAACGTCGCCCGCACCTCCAGGAAGAAGATCCCGTTCGGCATCTGCCAGATCGGCAAGTCCTTCCGCAATGAGATCACGCCGGGCAACTTCACCTTCCGTACCAGGGAGTTCGAGCAGATGGAGCTGGAGTTCTTCTGCAAGCCTGACACCGATCTGGACTGGTTCCAGTATTGGAGGAGCTACTGCGTCGACTTCCTGAAGTCTCTGGGCATGACCATGGAGAACATCCGCACCAGAGACCATGAGAAAGAGGAGCTTTCTCACTACAGTAAGGCTACGACCGATATCGAGTACCTGTTCCCGTTCGGCTGGGGAGAATTGTGGGGCATAGCCGACAGGACCGACTTCGATCTCGGCAAGCACGCTGAGTTCTCCGGAGAGGATATGAGCTATCTGGATCCGGAAACCAACGAAAGATATATCCCGTTCTGTATCGAACCGTCCGTAGGCGCGGACAGAGTCGCGCTGGCTTTCCTGATCGACGCGTACGATGAGGAGACGCTGGACGCCGGCGGCAAGGAGGACACCAGAGTGGTCCTGCACCTGCACCCGGCGCTGGCACCGTACAAAGCCGCCGTGCTGCCTTTGTCCAAGAAGCTCGGGCCGGTGGCGGAACCGATCTTTGACGAGCTGGCGAAGTATTTCAGCGTGGACTACGACGCCGCCGGATCCATCGGCAAGCGCTACCGCAGAGAGGATGAGATCGGCACCCCCTTCTGCATCTGCGTGGACTTCGATACGGAGACCGATGGCTGTGTGACCATCCGAGACAGGGACACCATGGAACAGGTGCGCCTGCCGATCGCTGAAGTCAGACAGTACATCGAGGACAGACTGGTCTTCTGATCCGCCGCCAGCGGGAAGGGAAGACACAGTGAAGGCTTGAAAGGAGGCCCCACCAATGCACAAGTATGTTTATTCGTTCAACGAAGGTTCCAAGGACATGCGTTCCCTGCTGGGCGGCAAGGGCGCGAACCTGGCCGAGATGACCCGGATCGGGCTGCCTGTCCCGTTCGGCTTCACCGTTTCCACGGAGGGCTGCTTCAGCTACTACGAGAACGGCGGCAGCCTGAGCGAGGAGATTATGGAGCAGATCCGCGAGAAGCTCAGCGAGCTGGAGAACGTCACCGGCAAGACCTTTGGCGACAGCGAGAACCCGCTGCTCGTCTCCGTCCGTTCCGGCGCCGCCATCTCCATGCCGGGCATGATGGACACGATCCTGAACCTGGGTATGAACGATGATGCCATGGCAGGCATCGCCAAACTGACCGATAACCCGAGATTCGCTGCCGACAGCTTCCGCCGTTTCATCCAGATGTACGGCAACGTCGTCATGGGCATCGATTCCAAACTGTTTGAAGAGGCGCTGCAGAGCGTCAAGGACGAGGTCGGCGCCAAGTTCGACGTGGACCTCACCGCTGAGGACCTGAAGGAGGTCATCGCCCGTTACAAGGTCATCGCCCGCTACGGTGAAGAGGGCGGTTTCCCGGACAAGCCGGTGGATCAGCTGATGGAGGCCGTCAAGGCGGTCTTCCGCTCCTGGAACACCGAGAGAGCGATCCTCTATCGTAAGATCAACCGCATCCCGGATTCCCTGGGCACCGCGGTCAACGTCCAGTCCATGGTCTTCGGCAACATGGGCGACACCTCCGGTACCGGCGTCGCCTTCACCAGAAGCCCGGAGAACGGCGAGAACAAGATCTACGGCGAGTTCCTGGTCAACGCCCAGGGCGAAGACGTGGTCGCCGGCATCCGCACCCCGAAGCCGATCGCCGAGATGGCGGACACCTTCCCGGAGGTCTACAAGGACTTCGTCAACATCGCTCACGTGCTGGAGCAGCACTATAAGGACATGCAGGACATGGAGTTCACCGTTGAGAACGAGAAGCTCTACATGCTCCAGACCCGCGCCGGCAAGAGAACGGCAGCTTCTGCCGTCAAGGTCGCCGTGGACATGGTGGAAGAGGGCCTGATCGACAAGGAGACCGCGGTCTCCCGCATCGATCCGGAATCCGTGGACCAGCTGCTGCACCCATCCTTCGACGCGGAAGCCGAGAAGGAAGCTTTGCTGCTGACCAAGGGCATCCCGGCTTCCCCGGGCGCTGCCACCGGCCAGATCTACTTCACCGCCGCCGATGCGGCTGACGCGGTGGAGCAGGGCCACAAGGCGCTGCTGGTCAGACTGGAGACCTCTCCGGAAGACCTCGCCGGCATGGTCGCCGCCGAGGGCATCCTGACCGCGAGAGGCGGCAAGACCTCCCACGCGGCGGTCGTCGCCCGTTCCATGGGCAAGTGCTGCGTCTCCGGCTGCTCCGAGCTGATCGTCAACGAAGAAGCGAAGACCGTCACCATCGGTGAAAGAGTCTATCACGAGGGAGATTTCCTCTCCCTGAACGGTTCCGTCGGCAACGTCTACGAGGGCACCATCAAGACCGTCCCGCCGACACTGTCCGGCGACTTCGGCACCATCATGAGCTGGGCCGACGGCATCCGCACCCTGAAGGTCAGGACCAACGCGGATACCCCGAGAGACGCCAAGCAGGCTGTGGCCTTCGGCGCCGAGGGCATCGGCCTCTGCCGTACCGAGCACATGTTCTTCGAGGACGAGAGGATCCCGGCCATCAGAAGGATGATCGTCGCCGAGACCGAGGAGGAGAGACGCCAGGCGCTGGATGCTTTGCTGCCTTACCAGAAGGCTGACTTCGTCGGCATCTACGAGGCCATGGAGGACAAGCCGGTGACGATCCGCCTGCTGGATCCGCCGCTCCACGAGTTCCTGCCGAAGACCGACGAGGAGACCAAGCTGCTCTCCGAGCAGATCAACGTCCCTTACGAGAAGCTGCTCAAGGTCACCGCTGACCTGCACGAGTTCAACCCGATGCTGGGCCACCGCGGCTGCCGTCTGGCGGTCACCTATCCGGAGATCGCGGAGATGCAGACCCGCGCCATCATGGAGGCGGCTATCCATGTCAAGAACGAGAAGGGCTACGACATCGTCCCTGAGATCATGATCCCGCTGACCGTCATCGACAAGGAGATGGAATACGTCAAGGACATCGTGGTCACCACCGCCGAGAAGTGCAAGGCTGAAGCCGGTTCCGACATCAAGTACATGGTCGGCACCATGATCGAGACCCCGAGAGCGGCCCTGACCGCCGACGAGATCGCGAAGAGCGCTGAGTTCTTCTCCTTCGGCACCAACGACCTGACCCAGATGACCTTCGGTTTCTCCAGAGACGACACCGCAGCGATCATCAAGACCTACGTGGACAAGGGCCTGTTCAAGGATGACATCTTCGCCACCCTGGACCAGGACGGCGTCGGCAAGCTGGTCGACATGGCCGTTAAGCTGGGCAAAGCCACCCGCCCGAACATCAAGCTGGGCATCTGCGGCGAGCACGGCGGCGACCCTCGTTCCATCGAGTTCTGCCACCGCGTCGGCCTGAACTACGTGTCCTGCTCCCCGTACCGCGTCCCGATCGCGAGACTGGCGGCAGCCCACGCGGCCATCAAGAACAGATAAGATTAGCATCAACTGTGTGATCGAGGACCGGTCGGCTTCGAAGAGCCGGCCGGTCTTCTTGTGCAAAACGGAAAGGAAAACAGCAATGAGGATCGCAGTCACATACGACAACGGACAGGTGTTCCAGCACTTCGGACACACCGAATTCTTCAAAGTCTACGAGGTGGAGGACGGCAAAGTGGTCTCCTCCGAGATCGTGGGCTCCGACGGAAGCGGCCACGGCGCCCTGGCGGGCCTGCTGGCGGGCAAGGGCATCGACGTCCTGATCTGCGGCGGCATCGGAGGCGGCGCCGTCCAGGCTTTGACGGAGCAGGGGATCGAGCTTTGCGCCGGCACCTCCGGCAGCACCGATGAAGCGGTGGAAGCCTATCTGAGAGGCGAGCTGGTGAACACCGGCGCCAACTGCGACCACCACGGCGAGGGCCACTCCTGCCACGACCACGAAGAGGGCGGATGCCACGGCGAGGACGGCGGCTGCGCGAGCGGCGGCTGCGGCGGCGGTGGCTGCCACGGCGCTCCGAAGCTGGAAGGCCGCAACGTGGGCCGCAAGGTCCGCACCCACTACAGGGGCACCTTCAACGACGGCACCCAGTTCGACTCCTCCTACGACAGGGGCGAGCCGCTGGAATTCGTCTGCGGCGCCGGCATGATGATCCCGGGCTTCGACGCAGCGGTCGCCGACATGGAGGTCGGCCAGACTCTGGACGTCCACCTGATGCCGGCGGAAGCCTACGGCGAACCGGACCCGACCGCGATCTTTACGGTGGAACTGGCCCAGATGCCGGACGCGGCAGAGCTCGAAGTCGGGGAGCAGGTCTACCTGCAGACCGCTTACGGCCAGCCGTTCCCGGTCAAAGTCACGGCAAAGGACGACACTGCCATCACCTTCGACGCGAACCACGAGATGGCGGGCAAGGAACTGAACTTCACCATCGAGCTGGTGGAGGTATTGTAGGAAATTTGAAGGCTGCCGCAGGTGCGGCAGCTGTTTTGTTTGTTTTGTTTGGAGAGATCGGGCGGGTAGACGCAAATGGTTTTTAGGCATACGAAACGGCCGGGCTTTTGGCTCGGCTTCATCGACTTCTTCACGGCGGGGCTGTTCTTCGTCTGGTATATGCCGCGGGGGCTCCAGGCGGAACTGGAGACGATCCTGGGGCACCGGGTCAGGCCTTACTGGCAGGTGTACCTGCTGGGGATCCCGGATCTCTTCCTTTATCCGCTGGTCTGGATGGCCCGGATCGCGGAGGAGCTGAAGGTCAAGGCGGAGGAGCTGGGGCTGCCGGGGCCTCACACCTCCTGGAAGCACATGTTCTGGTGGAACGTGCTCGGGTGTCTCTGCTTCGGGCCGATGATCGCGACCAAGCGGTTCTTCGATACCCTGAACCGGGTGGAGGAGGAGCTGAACCGGAGAGGGGAAGCGGCAGCTGGGGCTGACGTTTGTCAAAAGTAGGTGCCGTCCCCCGGGGACGAGGGGCGGTTGGAGGAAACGTCAGCTGTTTGGAGGTTGCGGGAGTGCTGAAGGGCTGACGTTTGTCAAAAGTAGATGCCGTCCCCCGGGGACGTGGATAGAGTGAGCGG
>CADCOV010000135.1 GCA_902803185.1 uncultured Eubacteriales bacterium | reverse complement strand
CCTTCGCAAGGAACGGAGCATGTCTCAGCGGGAGCTGGCGGACGCCCTGCAGCTCCTTGGCATGGAGGTGGACAAGAATGCGATCCAGCGCATCGAAGCCGGCAAACGCTTCGTCACCGACATCGAGCTGCTCTTCCTGGCCCGGTTCTTCAGCACTTCAGTTGATGAGCTGCTCCGTGACTGAACCATAGATACGCCAAAGGCCGCAGGTGTAGAATCCCTGCGGCCTTTTCCTGTTCGTTCTTCGCCGACTTTAAAACGGATGAACTTGATCAGCTTCAGACCCTCATCAACGGCGCCAAGGTACTGGGTGACCGTCTGCATGCCGTCTTCGTAGAAGAAGTTCGGGAAAAAACTGCGCCGCCCCACCGGGCGGCGCTTTTGCTTCAGATTTCTTTTCTGCAGGTGATGACGAAGGCACCCCTCACCCCTGCCTTGCCGCATCCTCCATCATCTGCAGGACCTCCGGCATGTGCGGGGAATAGATGTCCGCCTTCTCCATGGCCTCAAAGTCAAGGGTGACGCTCTGCAGCGCTCCCTCTCCCAGGGACGCCAGGACGGTGAAGACCCGGTCGGCCTCTTCCTCCCGGCCCGCCATCAAAAGGGCATACCCCAGGTTGTACAGGACAAATTCGGAGTCCGGCAGGACTTCGTAGGCCTCGAGGGCTGCCTTCTCCGCCGCCTTGTAGTCCCGCTCCACGATGATCTCGTAGTAGGCGAGCCGCGCGAGGTACTCCCCCCGCTGGTAGTTCCCAAGCTGTTCTGAGACCGGCTCCAGGAGGTCGAGGCAACGGCGGAAATAGCCGGAAGTCGTATCGTAATCGCCGCTCTTGAAGGCGTTCTCCGCGATGTTGTAGTATGCCTGGGCTAGCCTTGCGGCTGCCTGCGGCGTGGAAGCCGCCGCATAGGCCGCCTCCTGGATGGCCGCGTATCGCCGGTACCAGGTATCCGCTTCCGCGAACCTTCCCTCCTGGTTCAGGCAAAGCGCGTAATTGTTGCAGAGCTCTCCCAGGATCAGCTGGGCCTCGGTGTTCGTCTCATCCTCCGCCAGCGTTTCAGCCTGACGGATGGCCTTCTCGAAGACCTCCTCTGCTTCTGCGGTCCGTCCCTGACGGGTCAGGCAGTCCGCCAGGGCCGAGTCGGCATGAAGGGCGTTGATCCGCACCGTCCTGGCACGATAATCCTCCGCGACGGCATCGTAAAGCGCCGAAGAGCGCCGCAGCAGTTCCTCCGCTTCCCCGTACTCCGTCAGCTGCATCTTCGCCAGTCCCAGATTCAGGTCGCATTGGGCCTCTGTCAGCACGGCAGACGCATCTTCTCCGTAGTCCGTGCTTTCCCCCTGCTCCAGCAGGGCACGGCACTCCTCCAGGGAAGAGGCCGCCTCCTCATATTGTCCCAGCATCACCTGGCAGCGTCCCAGGTTTCCAAGGATCGGTGCCCGAAGGCCGGCATCCCCGTCCCCGATGGCATCGAGAGCAGTCTGGTACAGGGCTGCTGCCTCCTGATAATTACCTTCCGCCGTCAGGATATTGCCCAGGTTGCTCTTTGCCGAGGCCAGGGCGAGGCTGCTGCCCGGATACTGCCCGCCGGCAAGGGTCTCATAGATCCCGATGGCCTCCTTCTCAGAGGCTTCTGAGGTATCGTAACTGCCCAGCTTCAGCAAAGCCGTGGCCAGTTTCTCTTTGTTCACCGCGACCTTGTATCTCGCGTCGTCGGACTGGGGCGACAGCTCCAGGATGCGCTGGATCTGGTCCGCGTTGTCGGAAAGGATCTCCGCGACCTTCGGATAGAGGCCGGGCTGCTCCACGAGTCTGTCCGGCAGGCCGTAGGTCAGGCGCTCCAGGACTTCCATCGCCGCCTGTTGTTCCTTGGCGGTGACCTGTCGGTAGCTCTCCGCCTTCATCCACAGTCCCCCGCTGACCGCCACGACAAAGGCGACCAGCGCGGCGGCGGCGCCCGCCGCGAACCTTACTGTCCTCTTGCGGCGCAGATGCTCCTCCCGGACAAGGTCTTCCTCCGGGACTTCCGCGACCTGCGCGACCACCCGGAGAAGCGCGGTCTGCGCCCGCTTCATGATGGACTGCGCCGTGCCTTCCGGCGTCCGGACGTCCATCATCCGTTCCTCCGCCCCCGGGATCTTCTTCAGGGAAGGCGGGAAAGAGATCTCCGGCGTCCCATCGATCAAAAGCGGGTACACGGACTCCGCCTTGCCCAGTTCGATGAAGGTCGCGACCTCCCTGTCCACCCACTCCGACGACGGCGTGTCGTGGGAGCAGATCACGACGAGGCACCGGGCATCCCGCAGCGCCTCTTCGATGGTGCTGCTGAGGATCCTGCTCACCGGCAGTTCCTCCGTATCCCGGAAGACCCGCCGGACCCCGTGACGCCCTTCCCTCTCCAGGCTGCCCGGGAGACGGTAACTCTCCAGGAAGCGGAAGGTCTTCTGCGTCACCTCCGCGTCCAGCGGCTTATGGCGGTAACTCAGGAACACGTCATAACGAAATGCCGTCATCACACACCTCCCCCTTCTTCCGCAGGGAGGGCGGAGGTATCGAGATCCGCAAGCGCTTCCTTCGCCTCGTCGATGGCCTGCTGGACGACGGCAAGGGCCTCCGGGTCATCGGCAAAGGTCTCAGGCAGCTCGTAGAACAGGCGGTCCACGGCCTTCACCGTCTCCGCCGTCTGCTTCTCCGAGATGACGGCAGCCCGGTGTGCCGCTGCCCCGTAGCCGGCGAAGATCGCGCTGATCGTGAGGAAGATCACGCAGGCTATCGCAGTCAGGATCGTGATCCTCCTGCGCCGTCTGGCCTCGTGGCGGCGGATCAGCATATCCGGCACCAGGCCCAGGGCGGTCGCGGCGATGCGGACGGTCTCATACCGCAGCATCTCTCTCCGCTTCCGCGGCGTATCGCCCCTGAGGTCGGCGGCGACCGGTTCCACCGTCTCCGTCCGCTCTTCCACGCTCATGTCCGGCAGGATGTGCCGCACTTTCTTCTCGCGGATGAAAAACGGCGGGAAGGAATCCGCAGGCTCTCCTTCGGCGAGGGCCGGGATGATCGCTTCCGTGGAACGCAGTTCCTCAAAATAAAGAAGGCGCTCCAAGACCGCCCCGCTGTCCCTGGTCTGCGGGGTGCAGATCAGGATCAGCTGGCGGCACTCTGCCAGCGCTTTCTTTTTCTCATCGTCAAAAACATCTCCTTCCGGGTCGAGCAGGATACGCCGGTGATCCAGCGAAGGATCCGGCAGCGCCACTTTCCCCGGGACTTTGAACTGCTTCAGGCTGTCCGCCAGCCTCTCCGCGTATCCGCGGCCATCACTGCAGCAGCAGATGCAGAAATCGTACTTCAACATATCAGCCCGCTTTTCTCGCCCTGTAGCTCAGGAAAGCGATCACCAAAGCCAGGATCCCCGCGCCGCAGGCAATAGGGACAGCGGCCGGGATGCCTTTCTGCGCCTGCTCCGGTGCCCCGTTCTCTTCAGAAACGCTGTTCTCCTGAGGGGCGGACTGCGCCTCCTCCTTGCTCTCCTGTGCCGGCGCGGCCTCTTCCGTCTTCGGCTTTTCGGAGGTATTCGACTTACCGGTGGTCCCGCCGATCACTGTCGGTTTGGCGGCGGCGGCAGCGTCGTCCGTCTTGCCCGGATCCGTGTCCGCAGGCGAGACATTCCGGGACCCGCCGCTTCCGCCGTTGTTCGGCGCTGTACCGCCGGAGTTGGAAGACCCTCCCGTGTTGGAAGAGCTGCCGTTGTCCTTTTTGTTGTCCGAAGAGCTGTTGTTGTCTTTCTTGTTGTCCGAGGAGCTGTTGTTGTCTTTTTTGTTGTCCGAAGAACTGTTGTTGTCCTTCTTGTTGTCATTCTTGTTGTCGTCGGTCTTGCCGGATCCATTATCCTTGTTCTTGTCGTCGTCCTTCGGTTTGTCCTGCTCCGGATCCTCCGGGTCGTCGATCTCAGGCTCCGGTTCCTCGTCCTCTTCCAGGAGCGCGCTGCTCGCCAGGATCTGTGAGGTGCCGGAGGTCCCCTTCAGCGACGTGCTCAACGTGCCGTTCCCCGTCTCCGCCGAAACGCCGGAGGCAGAACTGCTGCCGACGATGCCGGTCATGACGCCGCTCCCGGTCTCAGTGGAGACCCCGGATACCGAGCTGCTGCCCGCGACCACATCCTCCTCCACATGGAGCAGGACCGCGTCGATCGCGAGGATGGAATCCGCGGCGACAGTGACACCGTTCCCTTTCTCGATCAGGCGGACCTTCGCCTCGCCATCCTCAACGGTGTGCACGAGGAACGCGTCATAGACCTTGCTGTCCCTGACATCGTCCTCTGTATAGATATAGTCTTCCGTTTCCAGGAAAAGGTCCTCCTCCTGGACGCCTGAAAGATCGATCAGCTCCCAGAGGTCGAACCAGTCCAGTTCTTCCTCCTCGAGCGTGACCGTCGTGCCGGCGGTGTATTCCCGCGCGATCGCGGAAGGGCCGTTGCAGTGAAGAACGCTGTAACCGTCTGCCCGGAAGGCGTTGGCCCTGCCGATGGTCAGCGTGAACGGGATCCCCTCTTCCGGCGCTGTTTCCGCGCGGGTCTCGGCGGTATCGACGAAGCCGAACTGCTCCGGCACCGTGCCAAAGCTGTCAAAGGCAGGTTCCGACGCGAGGGTGCAGCCCTGGTCCGTCTTCAGATAGCCGATATCCAGCGGCAGGCCGTCCGACACGACCGACTTCGCGTTCAGGAGATAGGAGCAGAGATGCAGGGCGCCGAAGACCGCGTCCCCTTTGACCGTTGCCTCGGCGATCCCGGCCCCCGAAAAAAACGCGACTATCGCATCCCCGGCGGAAAGTTCGTCGATCACGGCCTTCTTGCGTCCTTCGGCGCTGCCGATCATGCAGAAGCCATTCAGCGTCAGCGTCCCGATGCGGACGGTATCCCCGCTGCATCCAAGACTGATCAGACCGCTTTTGACATTGAGGGCAGGGATCTCCTCTGTCCGGAGGAACACTGTGCCTTCTCTGTCCTGGTAGGCGCAGTCGATGAGCGCCTCATCCGTCAGGCTCCCCGCGATGACGATCCGGCCGCCGTTATTGATCGTGCTTCCCTCTTCGAAAATGAGATCCCCGTCCGCCTGCAGGCGGCTGAAGGCGTTCTTGTCCGTTTCACCCAGTTCATCGACATAGGTGACGTCTTTGGATTCGATATTCAGGGACCCGCCCTCGCAGACGGTCAGGGAGCTGTTTCCCTGCACGGTAAGCTGCGTCGTAGCGAAGGCGTCGGTCTCCCCTTCCTTCTCTTCGACTGTCACCGTCAGCGTCAAAGCATTGCCGGCCGGGATGACGTAATCCTTGCCGTCCGGGAGGATGGCGCTCTCGTCCATCACAGCGTCTTTGGTCATGAGGGCATAGTTCCCGTCTTCATCCGGCAGGAACAGAGGCGCGGCATCACAATACACGCCGCCGGTGCAGCCGATGGCGTCACAGATCAGGACGCCGGCGCCGATGATCGTGAGCTTTCCTTTTACGGAGATCATCTCGACGGAGATCACACCGGCAGTGGCGATGGTCAGGTCGCCGTCCGCCTTGATCTTCTGGATCGTGATGCCTTTCTCTCCGCCGGAGAGGAGCAGGCAGCGGGAGCCGGCATTGTAGCTCCATCCGGTCCCGATGCCGTCCGATACGTTCCAGCCGGTCGAGACGTCTTTGGTCAGGTCGGTGATCTTCGTCTCCCCGGAAGCATCCTGGACGGTCAACGAGGTGTAGCCTGCCGCGAACCCCGGAGCGGGGCCGGCGGGCTCTGTGTCAGCCTGCGCGCTCACCGGGGCCAGGAGGACCAGCGCGGCTGCCAGCAGGCAGATAAATGCTTTGGAAATGACTGAAAGTCTCTCAGATCTCATGACGGGCTTCCTCATTGGCAATCATCAAAACAGAATTAAAAAATGTTAGAAATTTCTAAGGACAGGATACCATACAGGGATATGCCGGTTCAACATAATTAATAACCTTAAGAAAATAATTCTGCATTCTTTTGCCAACGCAAAAACCCCGCAGACGGATCTGCGGGGTCTCAGAGTTTCCTCTATGATTACTTCTGCATCTGGGCAGCGACCTCAGCCGCGAAGTCTTCCTTCTTCTTCTCGATGCCTTCGCCGACTTCGAAGCGGATGACCTTGGCCAGCTTCAGGCCCTTGTCAACGCTCTCGAGGTACTTGGCAACGGTCTGCTTGCCGTCTTCGGCTCTGACGTAGGTCTGGTCGAGGAGGCAGATCTCCTTGAGCTGCTTGGAGACACGGCCGTCCACGAGGCCCTTGAACATCTTGTTTTCGAAGATGGATTCCTTGTCGGCGATCGCCAGCTCGGCGAGCTTCGCCTTGGCTTCCTCGGAGAGGAAGTTCGGCAGGTAATTGAAGTTGAAGCTCTTGTCCGCTCTCTTCTCAGCGAGGAGCGCGGTGTCAGCTTCGCCCCAGACGCCGGCTGCAGCCTTGTCGAGGAGGCCGTTCAGGATCGGCTTCGGCAGGGAGAACGGATCGTTCAGAGCGCTCTCCTGGGTGATTCTCTTCAGGGAAGCCAGCTCCTCAGCGGAGATCTCATCTCTGCTGACGTACTGCGGATTCATCGCAGCGACCTGCATGGCGATGTTCTTCAGCGCAGCCTTGTTGGCATCGCTGTCTTCGCCGTTCGCAGCGACGATGACGCCGATGTTGCCGCCGCCGTGGATGTAGGTGGCCATGACTTCGCCGGTCGCCTTGTCGATCCTTCTGACGGACATGTTCTCGCCGATCTTCGCGATCAGGTTGGTCAGGACTTCGCCGACGGTCGCATCCTGGTAAGCCATCGCCTTGAAAGCGTCCATATCGGTGCTCTCAGCGTTCAGGGCCAGTTTGGCCAGATCTTCGACGAAGTTGATGAACATCTCGTTCTTCGCGACGAAGTCGGTCTCGGAGTTGACTTCGACGACAGCCGCGGTCTTTCCGTCTTCGGAAACAGCGGTCTTGACGAGACCCATAGCGGCGATCCTGCCGGCCTTCTTAGCGGCCTTGGACAGTCCCTTTTCTCTCAGGATCTCGACAGCCTTATCCATATCGCCATCTGCCTCGACCAGGGCCTTCTTGCAATCCATCATGCCGGCACTGGTCATCTCGCGCAGTTCTTTTACCATTGCTGCAGTTACTGCCATTATATTTCCTCCTGTATCCATGTCCCCGGGGGGACGGTCATCCAAAACTACTCAGCGTCCGCGACTTCTTCGATGTCCTTCGGAGCTTCAGCCTCAGCCTCAGCGACGGCCGGGGCAGCCTCGCCCTCATCAAAGCTCTCGCCCTGCTTGCCCTCGATGACAGCGTCCGCCATCTTGGAGGAGATCAGCTTCACGGCTCTGATCGCGTCGTCGTTGCCCGGGATGATGTAGTCCACATCGTCCGGATCGCAGTTGGTGTCGACGATGCCGACGACCGGGATGCCCAGGATGCGGGCTTCCTTGACAGCGATGCGCTCCTTCTTCGGATCGACGATGAACATGGCGCCCGGCATACCCTTCATGTTCTTGATGCCGCCCAGGTTCTTCTCCAGCTTGTCGCGCTCAGCCTTCAGCTTGATGACTTCCTTCTTGGACAGCTTCTCGAAGGTGCCGTCCTGCTCCATGGTGTTGATGTCGTTCAGTCTCTTGATTCTGGCGCCGATGGTTCTGTGGTTGGTGAGCATGCCGCCGAGCCATCTCTCGCTGACGTAGTACTGACCGCATCTGGTGGCCTCGTCACGGATGGCGTTCTGGGCCTGCTTCTTGGTGCCGACGAAGAGGATCGGTCTGCCCTCTGCAGCGACGCTCTTGACGAAGTCATAAGCCTCGTCGATCTTCTTCACGGTCTTCTGCAGGTCGATGATGTAGATCCCGTTTCTCTCCATGAAGATATACGGAGCCATCTTAGGGTTCCATCTTCTCGTCTGGTGGCCGAAGTGTACGCCTGCCTCAAGCAGCTGCTTCATAGAAATTACTGACATGTTTTTTCCTCCTGGTTTCTCTTCCACCGGGGAGTCGCTGACGTACGACCTCTGATCCATCAAAGGCACCAGTTCGCCGCCGTTCCCGGTGTGAATGATAAAATGAAAATGACGGCCCATGAGAACGGACCGTCATATATTATACGATAGCTTAGGGATCAAAGCAAGCACTTTTTCGGTTTGGATCCGAAAAAAACGCTTGAAATTCAAGGCTTTTCGGCTACTCGGCCTGGGCTTCCTCCGCCGGAGCTTCCTCAGCGGCTTCCTCCGCCGCCGGCGCCTCTTCCGGTGCCGCTTCCTCGGCTTCAGCCTCGGCCTTGGCCTCCTCCGGACGTCTGTAGGTGATCAGGCGCTCGTTGATCTCATAGGCTGCCTCGGAGACCGGCTTGTCGTTGTCGCAGTCCTCGGTCAGGACCGGCACGCCGTCGATGATGTCTCTGGCTCTCTTGGCCGCCAGGATCACCAAAGTGTATCTGCTGTCTACCTTTTCTCTCGTCTCGTTGATGGATGGATAAAGCATCTCTTATTCTTCCTCCTCAAATTTCCTGATCAGGTCCAATGCGTATTTCTCGACTCTGGTGCGCTCCGCGCGCAGGATGGACTTGGCCGTGGCCACCGCCTCCTCCAGGTCGTCATTCAGCACGTAGTAGTCGTACATGCCGATCTCCTCGACCTCTGCTTTGGTATTCGCCAGGCGCCTCTCGATGACCTCCTGCGTATCCGTGCCCCTGCCCTCCAGGCGCTGTCTCAGCACCCGCATCGACGGCGGCAGGATGAACAGGAAGATGCCCTCCGGGTAGGTGCCCTTGACCTTGGCAGCGCCCTGGGTATCGATCTCCAGCAGGACGTCCTTGCCCTGGGCCAGCGTGTCGAGCACCGGCTGGAGCGGCGTGCCGTACAGGTTGCCGTAGACCTCGGCGTACTCGAGGAATTCCTCGTTCTCGATGCGCTTCTCGAACTCTTCTCTGGAGAGGAAGTAATAGTTGACTCCGTCCACCTCTCCCTCTCTCGGCGCTCTCGTGGTGGCCGAGACGGACAGCATCAGCTGATCCTCCTCCGGGTCCTCCATCAAACGTCTGCAGATGGTGCCCTTACCGGCGCCGGACGGCCCGGAAACGACAAACAGTTCGCCGCTGCGCGGCACGTATTCTTTCATCTCAATGCCTGCTTTCTGCTTTTCACTGAACAAATATTATAGCATCCGATCCGGAAGATTTCAAGGCTATTCTACATTCTGGACCTGTTCGCGGATCTTTTCGACTTCGGCTTTGATCTTCAGCATCAGCTCGGTGATGGTCAGGTCGTTGGCCTTGGAGCCGATGGTGTTCGCCTCCCGGTTCATCTCCTGGACCAGGAAGTCCAGGCGCTTGCCGTCCGGCTGGCCCTCTTCGTCGATGATGGCCTTCATGTGGTCCATGTGGCTCTTCAGGCGGGTGATCTCCTCGGCGATGGCGCACTTGTCCGCGAAGATGGCGGCCTCCGTCAGGATCCGTTCCTCCGGGATCTCCACGCTGTCCCCGATGAGCTCCTTGATCCGGGCCTGGAGCTTCTCCTTGTAGAGGTTCGGCACCAAAGCGGACCGCTCCTCGATCTCGGCCACGTAGGCTTTGATGGTCTCCCCTCTGGAAAGCAGGTCCTCGGCGAGCTTGCCGCCCTCCAGGATCCGCATCTCGTCCAGCTTCT
>CADCOV010000134.1 GCA_902803185.1 uncultured Eubacteriales bacterium | reverse complement strand
GGCCAAGGAGAACCTGGCGGAGATCGTCGAGTACCTCCACGACCCGGGCAAGTATCGGGAGATCGGCGCCAAGATGCCGAAGGGCGTGCTGCTGGTGGGCCCTCCGGGAACCGGTAAGACCATGCTGGCCAAGGCGGTGGCGGGCGAATCCAACGTTCCGTTCTTCTCCATGTCCGGCTCTGAATTCGTGGAGATGTTCGTCGGCATGGGCGCCAGCAAGGTCCGCGACCTGTTCCGTCAGGCGAAGGAAAAGGCCCCGTGCATCGTCTTCATCGACGAGATCGATGCGGTGGGCAAGAAGAGAGACGGCCAGATCGGCAGCAACGACGAGAGAGAGCAGACCCTGAACCAGCTGCTGACCGAGATGGACGGCTTTGATGACAACGCGGGCGTGGTGATCCTGGCGGCCACCAACCGGCCGGAATCCCTGGATCCGGCGCTGACCAGGCCGGGCCGTTTCGACCGCAGAGTGCCGGTGGAGCTGCCGGACCTCAAGGGCAGAGAGGCGATCCTCAAAGTCCACGCGAAGAAGATCAAGACCGCGCCTGACATCGACTACACCAAGATCGCGCGGATGGCCTCCGGCGCTTCCGGCGCGGAGCTGGCCAACGTGATCAACGAGGCGGCCCTCCGGGCGGTCCGCGACAACCGGCCGTTCGCGACCCAGGCTGACATGGAGGAATCCATCGAAGTGGTCATCGCGGGCTACCAGAAGAAGAACGCGATCCTGACCGACAAAGAAAAGCGCACCGTGGCCTACCACGAGATCGGCCATGCGCTGGTGGCGGCCCTGCAGAGCCACACCGCGCCGGTGCAGAAGATCACCATCATCCCGCGTACCTCCGGCGCGCTGGGCTACACCATGCAGGTGGAGGAGGACAACCACTACCTGATGACCAAGGAAGAGCTGCTGGCCCAGCTGGCGGTGCTCACCGGCGGCCGGGCGGCGGAGGAAGTCGTCGTAGGCACGAGCAGCACCGGCGCTTCCAACGACATCGAGCGGGCGACCCGCATGGCCAGGGCCATGATCACCCGCTACGGCATGAGCGAGGAGTTCGACATGGTGGCCCTCGAGACGCTGAACAACCAGTACCTGGGCGGCGACACCTCCCTGGCCTGCTCGCCGGAGACCCAGAAGGAGATCGACCGCAAGGTCACCGAGCTGGTCAGAGAGCAGCACCAGAAGGCCCTGGATATCCTGAAGGAGAACCGGGACAAGCTGGAGGAGCTGGCGAACTACCTCTACACCAAAGAGACCATCACCGGCGACGAGTTCATGGCGATCCTCGAGGGAAGAGCCGCAGTGCCGGAGACCAACGAGGCTGCGGAATAGGGCGCCGGACAAAACGATCAAGGCAAAGAAAAAGACGGGTGCGGACCTCGGGGTCCCACCCGTCTTTTGCGCATTGAGAGGATCTTCTACAGCTCCAGCCGGTGGCGGATCTCCTCGATGAGGCTCTCGTAGTCCCGGTGCCTGAGGGTCGGGAAGACCCGGAGGAGCCTGCCGATGCCGAAGTGGCTGCGGGAAAGGAGCTTCTGGTAGCGCTGCTCCATGGCGGTCTTGAGGGCGGAGGCCCGCTCCTCGGCGGTGCCTTTGAGCTCCAGGGCCGCGTCCATGAGCTCGGCCCGCTTCTCGCCTGCGGCGTCCATGAGCTCGGCCCGCTTCTCCTCTGCGGCGTCCATGAGCTCAGCCCGCTTCTCTTCGGCGGCATCCTTGAGTTCGGCCCGTTTCTCCTCTGCGGTGTCCTTGAGCTCTGCGACCGTGTCCTTGAGCTCCGCCTTCGCCAGGGCTGCCTGGACCTTGGCCTCGTCGGCCTTCTGGGCGGCGGCGATGGTGTTCTCGCCAATCCGCTGGCTCAGGGCGTCGCTGACCACCAGCATCTGCTTTTGGATGCGGTCCAGCTCCGTGAGCTCCCGGTTCAGGCCCCGGACGACGGCCACGGTGACGGCGAGGTCGGCGATGAAGAGGGCGTAGAAGACGGCGAGGAGGATCCAGCCGATCTTATCTGGCAGGATATCGATGTCCCCGGCGGCGATGTAAGGGTGGATGACCCGGACCACGACCAAAACCGCCAGCCCCCACAGGAGGCTGAACTTCAGGCAGATGTAGCCGTGGAAGTTGAAGGGCTCGGCGGAGTAGTCCCACCAGCGGGTGTGGAAGAGCCGGTCCATGAGGAAGCCGGCGAGGAGCTCGATCAGCGTGGCGAGGACGACCCCGATCAGGAAGATCAGGAAGGGGTTGATGCTGCTGATGTCGCCGCCCAGGCTGCCGCTGTCCAGGACGTTGCCCAGCATGAAGACCCCCACCGCGCCGAAACCGTAGATCGGGCAGAGGGGGCCGTTCAGGAAGCCCCGGTTCATGATCTTGCCCAGGGTCACGGCGTGGTAGACCACCTCGAGGATCCACCCGAGGAAGGAGTAAATCAAAAGGTACCAGAGGATCTGGTACCAGGACATTCCTAAGAGCATGTCACGCCTGCTTCTTTCTGTGGCATCCGGCGAACAGCAGGGCGAAGCCCATGCCGCCGATGATGTTGCCGATGGTGACCGGAAGCAGGTTGTGCATGATGCAGGCGCCCACCGTGAGGGCGCTCATGTCGATGCCTGCCGCTGCTGCGGCCTCCGCATAGGCCGGGACGCCCGCCGCCATCAGGCCGGCCGGGATGTAGTACATGTTGGCCACGCAGTGCTCGAAGCCCGCGATCACGAAGAAGGCGATCGGGATGTAGGCGCCGACGAAGCGGCCGACGGTGTTGTCCGCCGACAGGGAGATGGCCACCGCGATGCAGACCAGGATGTTGCAGAGGATGCCCAGGAGCACCGCCTTGCCGGCGGAGAGGGCACACTTGCCTGCGGCGACTTTGATCGTGTAGACCGCGAGGGCGCCGCCGCCCAGGCCGACCTGTCCGCTGTAGACGCAGGCCGCCGCCAGGAGCAGGGAGCCGATCAGGTTGCCGATGTAGGAGACGATGAGGACCTTCGCCATGCCGGAGCCGGAGATCTTGCCGGCGGTCTTCGGCATGATCAAAAGGCAGTTCCCGGTGAAGAGCTCCGCCCCGGTCAGGATGACCATGGCCAGGCCGAAGGGGAAGAGCAGGCCGCTGACGACCTTCGCCACGGAAGGATTCTCCAGAGCGAAGCCGGCGGTGTTGGTGACGACACCGCCCATGCCGATGAGGAATCCGGCGAGGATCCCCAGAAGCAGGATCTTGGCGGACGAGAAACCGGCCTTCTTCTGGCCGATGCCGTCGTAGGCGTCGATGAATGCGGTAGGTGTGAGCATGATGGATCTCCTTTGCTTTGATGCAACGATGATATCACAGGCACCGCCGGGGTGGCAATGCACAAATCTGCGAAAGTATTATTCTCCTTTGTCGATCTCCGGGTAGGCCTTCCGGTCTGCGATGATCAGGAGGACGGAGAGACCGCCCAGGAGGAC
The DNA here is from genome assembly GCA_902803185.1 of uncultured Eubacteriales bacterium. Taxonomy (GTDB): domain Bacteria; phylum Bacillota; class Clostridia; order Peptostreptococcales; family Anaerovoracaceae; genus Eubacterium_B. Next base: position 49 of record CADCOV010000134.1, on the reverse strand, counting down.
GCACAGGCCGAACACGAAGAACCAGGCGGAAGAGGAACCGGCGTGATCG
>CADCOV010000133.1 GCA_902803185.1 uncultured Eubacteriales bacterium | reverse complement strand
TCCTCCATGAAGGTGAGGAGCTCGTCCCGTCTCGCCAGGAGCCGCTCCGCGGCCTCCGTATACTCCTCCCCTTTGCTCTTCAGCTTGGCGCTCTGGGCGGTGTAGCTGTCCCGGATCCGCTTTGCGGCCCGCTCGAAGGCTTCCTCGTCCCGGAGGATCTGCTTGGCCGGGAAGATCTCCACGGACTCCAGGCTCTCGATGCTCCTCTGGGTGTCCAGGTCGAAGCTCCTCAGGGAGTCGATCTCCGTGCCGAAGAGCTCCGCCCGGTACGGGTCCTCCGCGTCCGGCGGGAACACGTCCAGGATGCCGCCGCGGACGGAGAACTGTCCCCTGGCGGAGACGATGTCGCAGCGCTCGTAGCCCATGTCCGTCAGGGAACGCTTGACCGCTTCCAGATCCAGCTCCCCGCCCAAAACCAAAGAAAGCCCCGCCCGCTCGAAAAGGCGGTGCGGCGGCATCTTTTTGATGACGGCGGAGACCGGCGCGATGACCACGGCCTCCGGATCGGTCCTCAGGGCCTTGAGCACCCTGAGGCGCTCCAGCCGCTGGTCGTTGTTCCTGGCGTCAAAGCCGAAGAAGACCTGTTCCTCCGGCGGAAGGACGTAGATCCTGCGGGAGCAAAAAAAAGACAGATCCAGCGCCATTTTTTCGGCTCTGGAACGGCCTGAAACGACGACAAGGCACTGCCTTGCGTCCTCTATGATCCCGGATATCACCCGTGCTGACCGGCTGTCGGAGATCCCCGACAGCGCCACTGTCTTTCTATTCATCCTCTTCGGCCCGTTTCTTCTTCTTGCCGGTATTGTACCGGTTCATGGCGATGTCGATGCCCTCGCGGATAAAGCAGTCGATGGCGTCCACCGCCCGGTCCACCGCCTCCTCCAGAAGCGGCACCTCCTCCTTGCGGAAGCCCCCGATCACGAAATCGACCAGGTCGCCCTTCTGGTCGCTGCCGATCCCGATCCGGATCCGCGGGAACCGGTCGCTGCCCAGCTGGGTCACGACGGACCGCATGCCGTTGTGGGTGCCGGCGCTGCCGGCGGAGCGGATGCGGACGGAACCCGTCGGGATATCGATGTCATCGTAGATCACCAGCAGGTCCTTCGGGTCGATCTTGTAAAAATGCGCGATGTCCCGGACCGCCTCCCCGCTCAGGTTCATGAAGGTCTGCGGCTTCACCAACAAAACCTTTTGGCCGGCGAGACTGAGCTCGCCGACCAAAGATCTGAACTTTACCTTTTCAATTGTCGTGTTATGCTTCTCGGCAAAGCGGTCCAGGGTGATGAACCCCATATTGTGTCGGGTGTTCGCATACTTCTTCCCCGGGTTGCCGAGTCCCACGATCACTAACATGTATCTCTCCTGTTTCGGATCAGTCGAACAGCTTGCTGACGGAACCGTTGGTGTAGATCCTGGTGATGGCCTCCGCGAACAGCGGCGCCACGGACAGGAACTTCATCTTGTCGAGTCTCTTCTCCTCGCTGAGCGGGATGGTGTTCAGCAGCACCAGCTCGCTGATGGCGGACTTCTCGATGCGCTCGATCGCCGGACCGGACAGAACGGCGTGGGTCGCGCCGGCCATGACGGACTTCGCGCCCATGTCCTTGATGGCGTTCGCGGCGTTGGTGATGGTGCCGGCGGTGTCGATCATGTCGTCGATGATGATGCAGTTCTTGCCCTTGATGTCACCGATGATGTTCATGATCTCGCTCTTGTTCGGCTCAGGACGGCGCTTGTCCACGATGGCGATCGGGCAGTTCAGGTACTGCGCCAGGTTTCTCGCCCTGGTCACGCTGCCATGGTCAGGAGAGACCACACAGAGGTCGTCCATGTTCTTGTCCTTGTAGTATCTGGCGAGGATCGGCATGCCGACGAGGTGATCCACCGGGATGTCGAAATAGCCCTGGATCTGGTTGGCGTGCAGGTCCATGGTGACCACGCGGTCCGCGCCCGCCGCCATGATCAGGTTGGCGACCAGCTTGGCTGTGATCGGGTCTCTCGCCTTGGCCTTGCGGTCCTGACGAGCATAGCCGTAATACGGGATCACGGCATTGATCCTGCCAGCCGACGCCCTCTTGACGGCGTCGATCATGATCAGGAGCTCCATGAGATTGTCGTTGCTCGGGTCGCAGGTGGACTGGATGATGTAGACATCCACGCCTCTGACCGTCTCCCAGAGACTGACGGAGATCTCTCCGTCGCTGAACTTCGTGACCGTGGCTTTTCCTAAAGGCTTGCCCAGGATGTTCGCGATCTCTTCCGCCAGTTCCGGATGGGAGTTCCCGGCAAAAACCTTAAAATCAGAAAATGCACCGTTCTTCATGTTTGCACCTCTTCCTTCGATCGACCTTTCGATCCTCCTTATGCGATAGCTTTGGTGAATTATTTCTTCCTGTAGAGCGCTCTCTTCTCCGCCCATCCCTCGATGACGGTCTGTCTGGATCTGCCGATGCAGAGGGCGTCTTCAGGAACATCTTCCGTAATGGTGGTGCCGGCGGCCACGTAGGCGCCGTCGCCGACTATGACCGGCGATACGAGGTTGGCGTTGCAGCCGATGAAGCATCCGTCCCCCACCGTGGAACGATGCTTGTTGGTCCCGTCGTAGTTGACGAAGACGACGCCGCAGCCGAAGTTCACGTTCTTCCCCACGTCCGCGTCTCCGATGTAGGTGAGATGGGCGGCCTTGGTCCCGTCTCCGATCACGGAGTTCTTGACCTCCACGAAGTCACCGACCTTGCAATGATCGCCGACTTTGGTGCCCGGCCTCAGATAGGCGAACGGGCCGACCTCTGTGCCGCAGCCCACGGCCGCGTCCAGCAGGACGGAGCTCGTCACCTTGGACTCGTCGCCGACGACGGCGTTGGAAAGCCTGGAGTTCTGGTAGATCTTACAGTTCTTCCCGATGACGGTAGCGCCTTCCAGGGTGACGCAAGGCCCGATGTAGGTGCCCTCGCCGATCACGACGTCCTCGCCGATGTAGACGGAATCGATGTCCTCGAACTCGACCCCGGCCTCCAGATGGCGGATCGCGATCTCCCGCTTCCTGATCCGCTTCGCTTCGTATTCCTCGAAGGTCATGCTTCTTCCTCCTTGACCATCATATGGCCGACCTTGTAGACGTCGCCGGCGCCCATGACGATGACGAGGTCGCCCTCTTCGGTCTCGGCGTCGACGGTCTCGGCGATCAAAGCCATGTCGCTCACGTAGCGGATGTCCTTGTCCGGATGGGTGGCCCGGATCCGCTCCGCCAGAAGCTCGCTGTTCACGTTATAGATGTCCTTCTCCCGCGCGGCGTAGATGTCGGTGAGGATCAGGATATCGGCCTGCTCAAAGGCACCGGCGAACTCGTCGAAGAGCGCCAGCGTCCTGGTGTAGGTATGCGGCTGGAACACGCACCAGATCCGGTTGTGCGGCAGGTTCTGGGCCGCGGAAAGGGTCGCTTTGATCTCCGTCGGATGATGGGCGTAGTCGTCCACCACCATGACCCCCTTCTCCGTCCTTCCCAGGATGTCGAAGCGGCGGCGCGTCCCCTTATAGGCGTGCAGGGTCTCGATGATGACCTTCGGATCGACGCCCAGCGTGTGGGTACAGGCGAAGGCCGCGGCGGCGTTCAGGATGTTGTGTTCGCCCGGGACCTGGAGCTCCACCCTGCCGAGATCCTCCCCTTTGTAGAGGATGTCGAAGCAAGGCATGCCCTGGCCGGTAAAGCGCACGTCGGTGATGGAATAGGTGCTGCCGGAGTTGTAGCCGTAGGTGATGACGTCCGGCATGTCCTTGATGATCCGGTTGACGAACGGGTTGGCATCGTAGGCGATGAGCCTGCCCCCCTCCCGGATGTTCCCGGTGAAGCGGTCGAAGGAGCGGACGATGTGCTCCACGTCCTTGAAGTAATCCAGGTGGTCGGAATCGATGTTCAGGATCACCTCGAGGGCCGGTCGCAGCTCCAGGAAGCTGTCTCTGTATTCACAGGCCTCCGTCACAAAAAAAGAGCTGCTCCCCACCTTGCAATTCCCGTTGATCTCCGAGAGCGTGCCGCCGACCAGGATCGTCGGGTCCAAAGCCGCCTTCTGGAGGATCAGGGAGACCATCGACGTGGTCGTCGTCTTGCCGTGGGTGCCGCTGATCGCTATGCTGTTTTCGAATTCGTCCATGAGGCGTCCCAGGACCTCTGCCCTGGACGCCATTGGGATCCCGAGCTCCATGGCTCTCTTGAACTCCGGGTTCTCCTCGGCGATGGCCGCCGAATAAATGATGAGGTCGGCGCCCTCCACGTTCTCCGCCTTCTGGCCGATGAAGATCGTGGCGCCCATTTCCTTCAGCTTGTCTGTGAGTTCGGATTCCCTGATGTCGGAACCCGTTACCTTATATCCGCGCGCAAGCAAAATCTCTGCGATCGCGGAGACGCCGACGCCTCCTATGCCGATGCAGTGAATGCTGCGGTGCTCTGTGAGATTGATCATCCATAGTCCTCCTGTTGATAGGTACGGTTATTATACCATACTTGCAATGGTTTTGCGCCTCCCAGTCAAAAAATATATTGTGGAGAGCAGCACCGGCTTTTCGCGGCGCTGATGTGGTTCCGGCTTGGTTTACTGCTTTAGTGTATAAAAATACGATTTTTTATGGTAGAGGTTGCCTTTCTTGTACGTTTCACATATAATAGAGTAAAGGATTACTTATAGGAAGGTGAAGACATGCAAATTACTGATGTACGGATTCGTAAAGTCAAGAACGAGGGCAAGATGAAGGCCATCGCGTCGAGCACGATCGACCAGGAATTCGTCGTCCATGACATCAAGGTCATCGACGGTGAGAACGGCCTGTTCATCGCCATGCCGAGCCGGAAGATGAGCGACGGAGAATTCCGCGACATCGCCCACCCTCTCGTCTCCGAGACCCGCGCCAAGATCCGCGACGCGATCCTCGAGCAGTACTATATCATGCTGGAGAAGGAGAAGGAGGAAGAGGACGATCAGCCGGCCGAAGAGCTTTGATCATCCCGACCCGCAGGACCGCCCGCAAGGGCGGTTTTTTCTTCCAGCCGGACTTGCCCTTTTCCCCTCCGGCGCTTACAATGAAAGCAGAACGTGAACAGAAGGAGGATCCCCATGAAAAAGTTCTTCATCTCCGCGGATCTCGAAGGTGTCTGCGGCGTCGTGGCGCCGGAGGACATCGAAGAAGTCGGCAGCAACTATCAGACAGCGCGCATCTGGATGACAGATGAACTGAACGCCGTCATTGGCGGCCTCTGCGAAGGCGGTGCGGACGAGATCGTCGTGTGCGACTCCCACAACATCGCCCAGAACATCCTCTACGACCGCCTCGATCCGAGAGCCCAGCTGCTCAGGGGCACGACCCGGCCGGATTCCATGGTCCACAGCATCGACAGCTCCTACAGCGGCCTTCTGTGCACCGGCTACCACGCCAAGTTCGGAACGCAGCACGCCCTCCTCGACCACACCTACGACGCGATCAAAGTCCGCAACATCAGCATCAACGGCAAATCCGTCGGCGAGCTGGGCTTCAACTCCTACCTCGCTGCGGAACGGGGCGTCCCTCTCCTGATGACCAGCGGCGACGCGGCCCTGGCGGCGGAGGCGGCGGACTTCTGCCCGCAGGCGGAAGCGGTGATCCTGAAGTGGGCGGAAGGAAGATTCTGCGGCAGATGCCTCTCCATGAAGGAGGCCCACGAGAAGATCCGCGCGGCGGCGAAGCGGGCAGCCGAAAACGTCCAGAACATCGCTCCGGTCGAGGTCCCGAAGGATCCGTACATGGAGATCACGTTCCAGCAGGTCAATCTGGCGGACGGTGCGGAGCGCGTCCCGGGTACGAAGCGCATCGACGCCTTCACCGTAGGGATCCGCTGCCGCAGCATCGAGGAAGCGATGCGGGCCCGTCAGGTCATGACCGAAGCCGGCGCCGAATTTTACAGCCCGTTGTTTTAAGGAGGATATATGGATTACAAACACGAAAAAAGCTATGAAGTCTGTCTCTGCAAGCACGTGACGCGGGGCGAAGTCGAGGACTTCATCCGCAGGAACCGGGTCACCGACCTCAAGGTCCTCTGCGCGCAGATGAACATCGGCAACAAGTGCGGCGGCTGCCGGGAGGATCTGGAGATGATCCTGCAGGAGACCAACGCGGCCCTCTGAACCAGACAAAGCAAACAAACGAGAAAGCTCCGGCACGCCCGGAGCTTTCTTTTTTCATGGATTCAACTACCAGTATTCCAAACACGAAAAAACTCCGGCAGAACCGGAGCTTTTCGCCCACTAGGGTAGCAGGATTTCGCGTCTCGCTGCCGCGATCCGCCGGTCTTCGCCTCCCCTTTCAGTCGGCTCGACCCGCCG
>CADCOV010000132.1 GCA_902803185.1 uncultured Eubacteriales bacterium | reverse complement strand
GGCCCGGAAAGGAACAGCCATGATGACGGCTATGATCAACCTCTATCTTCATAACGAACGAAAGCTGGCGCTGCCTACCGGACAGAGTCTGATTTTCGCGCGCGCGTATGAGATAGAGTTGATGGAACGGGCCGTCCGCTGACCGGCAGGAGCTAAGGATCTCCGCCGGATCCCGGAGCAGTATTCACCGCTTGTCTCATATGGGGCAGGCGGTTTTTTGTTGAACAGAGAGGAAATATACAATGTTTGAGATCAAAGGAAAAGTAAATACGGCGATTTGCTACGCCGTCGTGGCGGAGGAGGAGGCCATCGCCCAGATCCGCCGGATGTGCGACTACGAGTTCACCGCCGGCAGCCGGATCCGCATCATGCCGGACGTCCACGCCGGCGCGGGCTGCACCATCGGCACCACCATGACGGTGACGGACAAAGCCGTCCCGAACATCGTCGGCGTCGACATCGGCTGCGGCATGTACACCGTCTGCCTGGGCAAGGCGGACATCGATTTTGCGCGGGTGGACGAGGCCGCTCACTACATCCCTTCCGGGCTCCACGTCTGGGAGGGCCGGATGGAGCGCTTCGACCTGACCGGCCTGCGCTGCTACCGCGAACTGCGGGACGCCAGACGGCTGGAGCGCAGCCTGGGCACCCTGGGCGGCGGCAACCACTTCATCGAGATCGATGAGGCAGCGGACGGCACCCGTTACCTGGTGATCCACTCCGGCAGCAGGAACCTGGGCAAGCAGGTGGCGGAGATCTACCAAAGGCTCGCCATCGACCTGGCGAAGGGCAAAGGAGAGTACTTCGCGGCGCGGGATGCTTTGATCCGGGAGTACAAGGAGACGGGGCGCCGGGCGGAGATCCAGGCGGCTCTGAAGGAGCTCCAGGGGGCCTTCCATGAGAAAGGCGCCGACGTCCCCGACGACCTGTGCTTCCTGTACGGGCAGTACCTCGAGGACTACCTCCACGACGTGGAAGTTTGCCAGCGTTTCGCGAGACGGAACCGGGAGAAGATGGCGGAGATCCTGCTGGAGCGCACCGGCCTCACCGGCGGCGAGGCCTTCCACACCATCCACAACTACATCGACACGGAGGAGATGATCCTCCGGAAAGGCGCCATCGCGGCCCACGCCGGCGAGAAGGTGCTGATCCCGATCAACATGCGGGACGGCAGCGTCCTGGCGGTCGGCAAGGGCAACCCGGAGTGGAACTGGTCCGCACCCCACGGTGCAGGCAGGCTCATGTCCCGCCGGGCCGCCAGGGATACCCTGGACATGGCGGAGTACGAGGCGGCGATGCAGGGCATCTACACGACCTCTGTGAATGCGGCCACCCTGGACGAGTCCCCGATGGCTTACAAATCCCTGGCTGACATCATCGGCGTGATCGCGGACTCCGTGGACGTGATCGAGGTGATGAAGCCGATCTACAATTTCAAGGCATCTGACTGAGGCCGGGCTCCCCTGCCCGGCCGGTGCCGGAACAGGAGAGCATCATGATACAGCAATATCCGGCCATCGACATGGCCGGGACCGGACAAAACATCGCGCGCCTGAGAGCCGCCTGCGGCCTCAGCGTCAAAGACCTGCAGCAGATCTTCGGCTTCGGCACGCCGCAGGCCATCTACAAGTGGCAGAAGGGCGCCGCCCTGCCGACCCTGGACAACCTGGTCGTGCTGGCCGCGGTCTTCGGGGTGAGAATCGACGACATCCTGGTGACGGCGGAGGCCGGGCAGCCGGCGCTCAGGGTCATCGCGTGAGAAAAAACAGGTCAGCATAGGGCCATCCATTGGATGAGCCTCGTCCGGCTCTCTTTTTTTCACCGATTGACGCGGGAAACCTTCCAAACAGGAAAAACCACACCGAATCAGAGGGCCATCCATTGGATGAGCCCCCTTTGTCAATCCGTTTTTCTGTTTTCTACGCCTCGATAGGCCGTAGGGTGCAAAACGATTCCGCAGCATACCTCCATCCATTGGATGGACACCACCCGCAAAACATTTTTCACAGTAAAAAACAGGCAGAGAGGAGAACCTCTCTGCCTGTTCCATTTCCAGCTTGTATAAACGATCTACTCCAGCTCCGCCAGGCTCCCGATGCCGTATTTGTCCATGGCCGCCGGCAGGCCTTCCACGATCCGGAGGGACGCGTAAGGGTCCACCAGATTCGCTGCGCCCACTTCGACAGCGGTGGCGCCCGCCATCATCATCTCCAGCACGTTCTCCGGCGTGGAGACGCCGCCGATGCCGATCACCGGAATCTTGACTGCATGGGCCACCTGATAGACCATCCGCAGCGCCACCGGGAATACCGCCGGGCCGGAGAAGCCGCCCATGGTGTTGGCGATCACCGGCTTGCGCGTCCTCAGGTCGATCCGCATGCCCAGCAGGGTGTTGATCAGGCTGATGCCATCCGCGCCGGCCTCTTCACAGGCCTTTGCGATCGCCACGATGTCCGTGACATTCGGGGTGAGCTTGAGGATCACAGGCTTGGTGGTGACCTTCTTCACCGCCGCCGTGACCTCCGCCGCAGCAGCCGGATCCGTGCCGAAGCTCATGCCGCCGCCGTGGACGTTCGGGCAGCTGACGTTGACCTCCAGCCAGCCCACCTGGGGCTCTTTGTCCAGCTTCGCGCAGGTGTAGACGTAGTCCTCCACGGAGAAGCCGCTGACGTTGGCCATGACCGGCTTGCGGAAGCACTTCGCCAGCTTCGGGAGCTCCTCGGCGATGACCGCCTCCACCCCCGGGTTCTGCAGGCCCACCGCATTGATCAGCCCCATCTCGCACTCCGCGATCCGCGGCGTCGGGTTGCCGAAGCGGGCCTCCCGGGTGGTGCCTTTGAAGGAGAAGGTGCCCAGCTTATTGATGTCGTAGAGTTCGGCGAACTCGTAGCCGTACCCGAAGGTGCCGGAGGCCGGGATCACCGGGTTGTCCAGCTCGATGCCGCACAGGGTCACGTTCAGTCTTCCCACAGGATCTCCTCCTTTCGAAGCACCGGGCCGTCCTTGCAGATCCGCTTGTAGCCGGCTTTGGTCTTGCAGCTGCAGCCCATGCAGGCGCCGAAGCCGCAGCCCAGCCGCTCCTCAAAGCTGTACTCGCCGCCGGTCTTCGCACAGGCGTAGACCGCCTTCAGCATCGGCAGCGGCCCGCAGGCGTAGGTATAGGTGTACTCCATATCCGCGAGGGCATCGGTGACAAAGCCTTTGACCCCCCTGGTCCCGTCCACCGTGGTGATGGTGACCTCGGCGCCCAGGGCGGTGAACTCCTCCTCCAGGAAGATGTCCGCCGCGGTGTTGAAGCCCAGGATGACCTGCGGCCTGATGCCCCTCTCCAGCAGCTTCTTCGCCAGGAGATACATCGGCGCAGTGCCGGCGCCGCCGCCGATCAGGACCGGCCTCTCCCCCGCCGCCGCAGGGTCAAAACCGTTCCCCAGCCCCGTCAGGACGTCCAGCTCCGTGCCCGGTGCCAGGGTCGTCATGTACTCGGTGCCGCCGCCCACCGGCTTATACAGGATCGTGACCGACTGCCCGTCCGCGTCGCAGACGGAGATCGGCCGGCGGAGGTAGAAGCCCGGGAGCTTGATATCGATGAACTGCCCCGGCTGGGTGATGGCGGAGCAGTCCCCCGCCATCACCATGCGCCAGAAGGCGTCCGTGATCTTTTTGTTTTCCGTGATGGTCAAAATGACCTGTTCCATGGATTTCCTTCCTTTCGGCTGCCTCGGATCAGGCGTCGATGGTGGAGATGGTCAGCGTGGTCTCCTCCAGGACGTCCAGCAGGACGTTCACGGTGTCCAGGGAGGTGAAGATGGTCACGTTGTTCTCCGTCGCGCACTGGCGGATCTGGTGGCCGTCGCTGGCCTGCCCCAGGGAATCCAGATCCCTGGTGTTGATGACATAGGCGATGTGGCCCTGGCGGATGGAGTCGAGGATCTGCTCGCTGCCCTCGCTGATCTTGGCGAGGATGCGGGTGCGGATGCCGTTCTCCTTCAGGAACTTCGCGGTGCCCTCGGTGGCCTCGATGTTGAAGCCCAGGTTGTAGAAGCGGCGGATCAGCGGCAGGGCCTCTTCCTTGTCCTTG
>CADCOV010000131.1 GCA_902803185.1 uncultured Eubacteriales bacterium | reverse complement strand
GCTCATGCGGTTCAAAACCTTCGTGACCCCCATCAGGATCGTATAAAGCCATCCCGGCGGCGCCGTGACGTTGGTTTTTTTGATCCTGTCATCGATATTCATAAGAGCCTCCTTTCGGCAGCGGCCTGTTTGACAAATCTTTCCTAATGTAAAGATACCACTGACCGCCCTTCTCCGCCAGTGCAAAAGCGGGCCGGCGCATTTTCTATCCCCCGGGGGAGCTTGCGGGCCCGGCTGCGGCCGCCTATACTTTAATTAACAAAAGCGAACAGAGGGGGTATTCTTATGCACATGGCAGATGCTTTGCTCGCTCCGGCGGTCGCCGCGACGATGTACGTGGCTTCCGGCGCGGCAGCGGGCATATCGATCCATAAACTCAGAAAGGACGACGATCCGCAGAAGCTTCCGATCATGGCGGTCACCGCCGCGGTGGTCTTCGCGGGCCAGATGATCAACTACACGATCCCGGGCACCGGCTCCTCCGGCCACATGTGCGGCGGCATGATGCTGTCCGCCCTGCTCGGTCCCTATGCGGGGTTCCTGTCCATGATCGTGGTTTTGGCCATCCAATGCCTGTTCTTCGCAGACGGCGGGCTCATGGCGCTTGGGGCCAACGTATGGAACATGGCCTTCTACGGCTGCTTCGTCGGCTACTTCCTGCTCTGGAAGCCGATCATCAGGAGCCGCCTGTTCGGGGACAGCAAGTCCTCCCTGCGGAAGCGCATCATCCTCGCCTCCATCCTCGGGTGCATCATCACCCTGCAGCTCGGCGCCTTCTCCGTGGTGCTGGAGACCAGCCTGTCGGGGATCACGGAGCTGCCTTTCGGGGCGTTCCTGGGGCTGATGCAGCCGATCCACCTGGCGATCGGCCTCGTCGAGGGCCTGATCACTGCGGCGGTCCTCTGCTTCGTCTTCGAGTCCCGGCCTGAGCTCCTCAGGGAGGTGGACGGCGCCGGCGTGGGCTCTCTGGCAGCAAAGCGTTCCCTCGGCTCCACGGTCGCGATCCTCGCCATCGTCGCCATCGTGGTGGGCGGCGGCCTGAGCCTCTTCGCCAGCAGCAACCCGGACGGCCTGGAATGGGCTTTGTTCGGCAACGCCGAGGCCGGCTACAGCGAGAACATGGGCCTGGACGAGGAGGCCTTCGGCGTTTCCAGCCAGGCGGCGGACACCGCCGGGAACATCCAGGAGAAGACCTCTTTCCTGCCGGATTATGCCTTCCCGGACAGCGAGAGCGCCGCAGGTACCACCGTATCCGGCATCGTGGGTTCCGCCCTGGTGGCCGGCGCCGCGGTCCTGATCTGCGTGCTGGGCGGCTTCTTCCGAAGGCGGAAAAGATCATAGGGGCATTTCCCAATGCGGGGACGCATGCAGCGTCCCCCTTTTTATGGTAAGATGAGACTATGAACAAGATGGAAAAAGCGCTGGCAGAGCTCGGCCACATGGACGAGCTGGCGGTGCAGGCGTCACCGGTCCACGACCTGAATGGCGCCGCCAAACTGCTGGCCACGGTCGCATACATCTTAATAGTGGTGTCCTTCGGCAAATACGACCTGAGCGGGCTCGTCCCCATGGTGCTCTGGCCGGTTTTGCTGTACCAGCTCAGCGGGATCCCGGTCAGCACCTGCTTCTACAAGCTCCGGATCGTCCTGCCCCTCGTCATGGCCGTGGGACTCTTCAACCCCCTCTTCGACCGGGAGATCCTGCTGCACCTGGGCAGCGTCGGCGTCTCCGGCGGCGTGATCAGCATGCTGACCCTGATGCTGAAGGGTGTCCTTTGCCTGATGGCCTCCTTCCTGCTCGTGGCCACGACCCCTTTCGACTCGATCTGCGGAGCGCTGAGGCGCATGCACTTCCCGGGGATGCTCACGACCCTGCTCCTGCTGACCTACCGCTACGTGGGCGTCATCACGGAGGAACTCGCCATCATGACCGACGCCTACCATCTCCGGGCGCCGGGCCAGAAGGGCATCCACGTCTCCGCCTGGGGTTCCTTCCTGGGCCAGCTGCTGCTCCGCAGCATGGACCGGGCCCAGGAGCTCTACGCCAGCATGCTGCTCAGGGGCTACCACGACCATTTCCATTACGCCCCGTCCAGACCGTTCCGGGGGAAGGACGCCCTGTACCTGGCCCTGTCCCTCCTCTTCTTTGCCGCCGTCCGGTTCCTGCAGATCTCCGAGCTGCTGGGTGCTTTGTTTGTGAGGTAGATCCATGATCGAATTTGAGAATGTCAGCTTTGCCTACGAACGGGATCATCCCGTCATCGAGAACCTGTCCTTCCGCATCGAAGACGGGGAATCCGTCGGCCTGATCGGGGCCAACGGCGCCGGCAAATCCACCATCATGAAGCTGATCCTCGGCCTGATCGCAGGCGAGGGCCGCATCCTGGTAGACGGCATCCCGGTGACCAAAGCAAACCTCGCCGAGATCCGGCGCAGGCTGGGCTTCGTGCTCCAGAACTCGGACCACCAGATGTTCATGCCCACCGTCTTCGAGGACATGATGTTCGCACCGCTGAACTACGGGATGAGCCGGGAGGAGGCGGAGAAGAAGGTGGACGAGGTCCTCGCCCACCTCGGCCTCACGGAGCTGAAGGACCGCTACAACCACAAGATCTCAGGCGGCGAGAAGCGGATGGCCGCCATCGCGACGATCCTGGCCATGGAGCCGGAGGCGGTCCTGATGGACGAGCCGACCTCGGCCCTGGACCCCTACAACCGCCGCATCGTGATCGACACCATCCGAAGCCTGCCGCAGACCAGGCTGATCACCTCCCACGACCTGGACATGATCCTGGACACCTGCGACAGGGTCATCCTCCTGTCCGGCGGGAAGATCGCCGCAGACGGGGAGGCCTGGGTCATCCTCCGGGACAAGGCCCTGCTGGAAGCCAACCGGATGGAACTGCCCCTGAGCCTGAGCGGCAGAGACTGAATCAGACAAAATGTGACCGGGGAGATGAAGATCTCCCTTTTTTTCAAAAATCTCCCGCGTCAGGTATTGCTCGTGACGCAGCGTCATGGTGTAGGATCCATGGTGAAAGGAGGCGAAAGCTATGTCAAAATACACGACGGGAGAACTGGCAAAGCTCTGCGGCGTCACGGTCCGAACGGTCCAGTACTACGACAGCCGGGGCATCCTGGTGCCCAGCGAGCTCTCGGAGGGCGGAAGGCGGCTCTACTCGGAAGAGGATCTGAAGCGCATGAGGATCATCTGCTTCCTCCGGGACGTGGACCTTCCCATCGACGCCATCTCCAGGATCCTGAAGGAGGAGCATCCCGAGAAGGTGATCTCGCTGCTGATCGAACAGCAGGAGATCGCACTCACCGAGGAGCTCTCCGACATACAGGAAAAACTGGATAAGCTGCGGGAACTGAAGAGCGGGCTGAAGGACAAAAAGGCGTTCTCCCTCGATACCATCGGCGACATAGCCATCTTTATGGAAGGCAGGAAAAAACTGAAGAGGATGCGGTGGATGATGATCCTGACCGGGGCCCCGGTCACCGCGCTGCAATGGTTTTCCATCATCTTCTGGATCGTGAAAGGCATCTGGTGGCCATTCGTCCTTTGGGCCCTGGTGGCGGCGGTCTGGGGCACGCTGGTCAGCCGGTACTACTTCACCCATGTGAAGTACATCTGCCCGGAATGCCATGAGGTGTTCCGGCCGGAGTTCAGGGAGGCCTTCTGGGCGAAGCACACGCCGACGGCCCGCAGGTTGACCTGCACAGGCTGCGGCCACAAGGGCTTCTGCGTGGAGATCTGGGGAGGTGAAGAGAAATGACGGCATTCGACGACATCCTCATCGGCAGGAGCAGCATCCCTTCGCTGGTCATCACGGTCCTCCTGATGCTCCTGATCCCGGTCGCGTTCTTCCTCTGCTGGCGCAGAAAACATAAAGGACAGACGAAGCTCAGCTGGCTCATCGCCGGCGCTGTCGGTTTTGTCCTCTCCGCCCGGGTGCTGGAGCTCGGCGTCCACTACCTCTGCATCATCGCGGATAACCCCGTTTCCCGTTTCATCAACGGGAACACCGCCGCCTTCGTGCTGTACGGCGCCCTGATGGCGGGGCTTTTCGAGGAGTGCGGCCGGCATATCATCCTGAAATACGTCATGAAAAAAGACCGCACCCCTGAAAATGCGGTCCTGTACGGGATCGGCCACGGCGGGATCGAGATCCTGGTCATCGTGCTTCCCCTCATGATCACCTATCTTGCCATCGCGGTCCTGTTCTCAACGGGAAGCGTGGAGGACGCCCTCGCCGCGCTCAACATCACGGAGGAGACCGCTGCCGCCGCCCTTCCGTCCGTGCAGGCAGCCGCCGCTTTCGATCTCCCGATGATGGCGCTGAACGTCATCGAGCGGCTGCTGGCGATGCTCTTCCATATCGGGCTTTCGGTCATCGTGTTCTACGGCGTGTGCACCGGGAAAAAAGCATATCTGCCGCTGGCGATCCTTCTGCACATGCTGGGGGATACCTTCGCGGCGATGTACCAGCGGGGCCTGGTGCCGCTTTGGACGGTGGAAGTCTGGGTCGCCCTATGGGTCGCTGTGACCGTGGCGATCGCTGTGAAGCTTTACCGGAATATGAAAGCTGC
This sequence comes from uncultured Eubacteriales bacterium, assembly GCA_902803185.1. Lineage (GTDB taxonomy): Bacteria > Bacillota > Clostridia > Peptostreptococcales > Anaerovoracaceae > Eubacterium_B. The sequence goes on along the minus strand of CADCOV010000131.1, from coordinate 1,117 downwards.
TCACTCCCTGAGCTGCGCGTAGACCACCGCGCAGAGGATCACCGCGCCGCCCAGGATCTCCCGGAGGGACGGCACCTCCCCCAGAAGAATGAGGGCGAAGAGGATGCCGTAGACCGTCTCCATGGAGGAACAGACGCCGGCCAGCCGGGCCGGGATGTCCTTCAGGCTGGAGATGAACAGGGTGTGGGCAAAGGCGGTGGTCACGATGCCGAAGACCAAAAGGAGCGCCACGTCCCCCATCTGGGGCCGGATCCCCATCGCGGCCACGAAGGGCAGCAGCACCAGCGCCGCCGTCCCCTGCTCGTAGAAGGAGATGAGGGCCCCGCTGTAGGAACCGCTGAAGCCCTTGTTCAGCATGGTGATGACGGTGTAGGCGATCGGCGAGATCATGCCCACGAGCACGCCCCGGAACATATCGTTTTCAAAGGAGAAGTCCGGGATCGTGATCAGGACCCCGGCGAAGATGACCAGGGCGATCAAAACGTTCCTGAGCCGCGGCCGCTCCCCCTTCACCAGGGGCTCCGCGAAGGTGACGAACAGCGGGAAGGTGGAGAAGGTGATGGTGCCGATGGCCACCGTGGAAAGCTGGATCGACAGCAGTATGGTCCACCAGTGGACCGCGAGGAAGACGCCTGCCAGCAGGAGGAGCCCAAGGTCCTTCCTGCTCCGCACCCGGAAGGACTGCTTCGTCACGAGCATGTAGAGCCCCAGGGCGATGGACGAAAAGAACACCCGCCCGAAGGTGATGGCGATGGCCGGCAGATCCACCCATTTGGCGAAGAGCCCCGCAAACCCGAAGAGCAGCACGGCGATATTCACATAGAGAAAAGCTCGTTTTTGCATGCCTGACCCAGCCGGCGGCCCCTGCCGCCGGTCCCCTATGGTATTTTAATACAACAAAAAGAGCGGCAGGTCTACCCTTCCCGGGCAGACCTGCCGTTTTATCCTGTCTCTATCTCTCCGCCCGCGGCAGGGTCGATCCGCCGTGGGGCATCACGATCACCGTGGCGTCCGGTCCCTGCTGGGCCAAGGCGTCGTCAAAGGCCTTCTGCAGGTCGTCGTACGGCTCGAAGAAGATGCTCCTGACGAAGTCCGGCTCCATCTCGGAGACCAGCTT
>CADCOV010000130.1 GCA_902803185.1 uncultured Eubacteriales bacterium | reverse complement strand
GCCAGTCCCAGCAGGACGTAGGAGGCCTGGCTGACCGAGGAATAGGCCAGCCGCTTCTTGAAGACCTGCTCGTTGTAGGCCAGCATGGAGCCCATGAACACGGTGAAGCAGGCCAGGATGAGCCAGGCGGTCTGCACCCAGGTCCCCCGGATCAGTTCCGCGCCGTAGGCGTAAAAGACGGAGCGCAGGATGGCCAGGACGCCGCCTTTGACGATGATGGCGGAGAGCACGGCGGAGGCCGGGGACGGCGCCACCGGGTGGGCCGTCGGGAGCCAGGCGTGCATCGGGAACATACCGGCTTTGACGCCGAAGCCCAGGATCATCAGGAAGACGCCGAGATGGAGGATCCCCCCGTTCTCTGCAGCAGCCGCCGCGTCCACCACGCCGCCGGCGGTGAAGTCGGTGCCGCCGCCGTACTGGTAGAACACGAAGATGCCGAACAAAGCCATGAAGGCGCCGGCCATGGAGTACAGCAGGTACTTCAGGGCCGCCATGACCGCCTCGTGGGACTGGGTGTGGAGCACCAGCGGCATGGAGACCAGGGTCATCAGCTCGAAGAACAGATACATCGTCACCAGGTCGCCGGACAGGGACAGGCCCTGCAGGGTGCCTAAGGTCAGGAGATAGAATCCCCAGAAGCGCTTGCGGTGGTCCTCATGCTTGAGGTATTCGAGGGAATAGATGCCGGACAGGAGCCAGATCACCGGGATGAAGCACAGGAAAAACACCCCCAGCCCATCCAGCGCGAAGCGGATGCGGAGGCTGCCCGTGAGCGTCAGCAGCGTCAGCTGCGCCTGCTCGCCCCCGGCGTAGAGGACGATCAGGGCCAGCGTCACGAGCCCGGTCAGGACGATGCCGGAAAGCGCGAAGGCCGCCGCCCTTTTGTCCTGGGCGGCCAGTGCCTCCGGTCCCTCTTTCACCGGTGTGAGCAGCAGCCCCGCGCCCCAGAGGAACGGCAGGAAGACCGCAGCCAATAGAAGGTATGTCGTTGCCATAAGGAAATGCCTCCTGTCTCAGCCCAGGATCGCCATGCCGTGCTCGATCAGACTGCCGACCCAGCCCGGCGCGACGCCCAGGAACAGGTTCAGGGCGAGAAGCCCCAGGATGGCGGCGCAGTAGGCGGTGCTGCTGCTGGCCTTCGTGCCCTTGATCTGGGGTTCCTTCACCTTGGATAACGGGGTATAGATGTGCACGCTGGCCCGCATGAAATAGATCGCGTTCAGCAGCGTGCTCAGCGCCAGCGCCAGCAGGACCGGCACGGCGAGTTTCACGTCCACGAGGGAAGCGGTGGCGAATTTGAATTTGCTGACGAACCCGCCGAAGCCCGGGATGCCCACCATGGACAGGGACGCGCAGAAGAAGCCCAGGCCCGCCACCGGGTCCCGGAAGCCCGCACCCGCCAGGTCCTCGATCTTCGCGCTGCCGCCGTTCGCCCGGATCAGGCCGTAGGCGGCGACGAAGGCCAGCGCCTTGGCGGTGGAGTGGGCAAAGATGTGGTAGACGCTCGCCTCCATGCCCGGGATGGTGTTCATGCCGATGCCCATGAAGATATAGCCGATCTGGGCGATGGAGGAATAGGCGATCATCCGACGGATGTTCTTCTGGCGGATGGCCTGCAGGGAACCCGCCACCATGCCGATGATGCCGAAGACGAACAGGATCGTGGTGATGTCCGTCTCCGCGTAGACATTCTCTCCGATGACCCGGAAGATGATCTTGATCAGAAGGAAGATGTAGCCCTTCGCGATCACGCTGGACAGGATGGTGGCCGAGGTGGTCAGGGAATTGCCGTAGGCGCTCGGCAGCCAGGCGTGGAACGGCCAGAGGGCGCTCTTGATCGCCAGGCCCACGGTGATGAGGCCGACAGTCACCACCAAAGGCATCCAGTAGTCGCCGTTCTCCACCAGCTGCAGCACCGAGGCTTTGATGTTGCTCATCAAAAGGTGTCCCGTCATGCCGTAGAGGAAGGAGATCCCCAGCAGCAGCAGACCGGAACCCATGAGGCTCATCAGCATGTAGCGCACGCCGGCGGCGATGGAGCGGTCCCGGAGATGGCCCAGGATCAGGCCGCAGGCGCCGATGGTGTTGATCTCGACGAACACGTAGGCGGTGAACATGTCGTTGGTGTAGACCAGCGCCAGGTTGGAGGCCAGCACCATGTTCAGCATGATGTAGTAGAGGTTCGCTTTGCTGGTGAACAGGCCGCCCTTCGCCTCCCCTCTCCGTCCCAGCAGGGAGAAGAGGACGATCAGGCAGAACAGCACCGCCAGCGCCGCCTCCAGCATGCCGGCCCTGAGTTCGTTTCCCCATGGGGCCGGGTAGTGGCCCATCATGTAGGTGTAGGTGACCGGATTCTTCACCAGGAACGCCAGAAGGGCGCTGTTCATCAGGGTCAGCAGGACGCAGAGACCGATGCTGAGGCGCCGCGCGTTCTTCCCGTTCATCGCGAAGGTCAGGATCGCCGTGAACATCGCTATTAAGATGGAGAAGGCAGGAACATTCTGCACGAAACTCATTCTATTCTTCCTTATCCCTGATCTTCGCGGAGATCTCGTCCAGGTTCAGCGTGTGGTACCTCTGGTACAGCCTCACGGTCAGCGCCAGCATCAAAGCGGACACGGACACGGAGACGACGATGCCCGTCAGGACGAGGCCCGCCGGCACCGGGTTGATATAATGCTCCTGGTCCAGGATGCCGTTCTCGACGATCGGAGCGACGCGGCCCTCGATGTAGCCTTTGGCGGCCAGGAACAGGTAGATGGCAGTATCCATGATATTGAGGCCGATGATCTTTTTGATCAGGTTCGGCTGCAGCAGCAGGTTGACGAGCCCGATGCTGAAGAGGACGATCGCGACCGCCTCGCAGGAGTTGTTCGTGAATGTCATCTCAGATCCTCCCCTCTTTGAACAGGGCGTAGAAGGAGTACATGGTGCAGGCCACCACGATGCCGACGCAGATGTTCAGATAGAAGATCAGGCCGGCGGACACCAGCGCGCCCGGGGTGCCCGGGGTGATGATGCTGTGCAGGTGGTTGGCGCCGGTGTAGAAGGAGTAACTCTTGGCGAGACAGTAGAACATCAGCGCGCCGACGGTCATCACCCGGATCGTCTTCGGGTTCAGGAAACGGCGGGTCCGCTCTCCGAAAGCAGCATGGTACAGGATCAGGCCGGAGCCGATGATGGCGCCGCCGGAAAAGCCGCCGCCCGGAGAGAGATGGCCGTTCAGCACGACGTAGATGCCGAAGAGCATGATCGGCGGGACCAGGGCCTTGGCCAGCTTGCCCAGGATCTGGTCCGGCGCCGGCTCAAAGGTATCCGGCGGGATCCGTTCCGGCTCGCCCTTACCCTTGCCGTCCCGGCGGAGCAAAAGCAGCACCGCGGAGGACGCGATGAACAGCACGCAGGACTCGCCAAAGGTATCGAAGGCTCTGTAGTCCAGGATCATGCCGGCGACGATGTTCACCGCGCCGGTCTCCTCCAGGCCTTTCTCGATGTAGCGCTCGGTGACCTCGTTGTTGCCCGGGGCGTCCGCGTCGCCGAAGGACGGCATGAAGGACAGCGCGTACAGCAGCACGGTCATCAGCAGGGCCGTGACCGCGACGCTCATCAGCTTATACCCCGTGCCGTAGCGGCTGGCCGCCCGCTGCAGGGTCTGCTGGCGGAGCGCCTGGGCTTCCGCCTCTTCCTGCAAAGAGGCGAACTCCAGCTCCGGGTCCACCGGCGGCTCCTGGGGCTGCATCTCCACGACGCCGAGGAACGGGTCCTTTTCCCCGTTCAGCCACTTCCGGAACCGCTCGTTAGATTCGTTCTCTATTCTGTTGCCGTGGATTTCCGGCTCAGTCATTCTTTTTCTCCTCGTCATCGGGCTCCTGCCCGGCGTCGATGTTTTTGATCCGCTTCAGGGTCACGAAGAACAGGATCGACGTGACGCCCGCGCCGACGGCCGCCTCGGTGATCGCCAGGTCCGGCGACTCCAGGATCATCCAGATGATGGACATCACCACGCTGTAGGCGGTGAAGATCAGAATCGAATTCAGCATGCCTCTGTGGAAGCTGACGGTGACCGCGCAGACCACCAGGAATCCCAGAAGGAGCATCATGATCACTTGCATTGCTGTTCCTCCCTCAGTTCTTCCACATCCATGACCGGGCAGAGCTCGGATGGATCTTCTTCCGACAACACCACCAGCTTGGCCAGCATATGGGAGGCCACCGGCGACGTGAACCACAGGAAGATCAGGATCAGCAGGATCTTCAGCGTCGCGAAGGAGAACCCGTACAGGACCATCGCCCCGATCAAAGCGAGGGAGATCCCCAAAGTGTCCCCGAGCGCCGCCGCGTGCATCCGGTTCAGCACGGTCTTGAAACGGAACACACCGATGAACTGGATGGCGTAGAGGACGAGGCTGGCTGTCAGGAAGGCCGCCCCGATGAGAAATCTGGTCATGGTTCCGCCCTCCTTCTCTTCGACGGCCCCTTCGGCGGGTCCGTCTTCTTCCCTCTGCCCCATGCCGGGGTCCCGGTCCTCCGGAAGGTGTCGTCCTCCTTCTCCCGGCGGACGACAGCGATGTAGACCTGGCTCAGGATGACCACCGCCAGGAAGCTGATCAGGCCGTAGACCAGCGCCACGTCCAGCAGGCTAGGCTCCCCCAGGATCAGGCTCAGGACGGCGATGGCCGCGATGGAGATGCCGCAGGTCATGTTGATGGCCAGGATGCGGTTTGGCGCGTCCGGCCCCTTGATCAGGCGGATCAGGCACAGCACCAGCATGAAACACAGGATGCCGAACACGGCCAGCAAAAAAGCGCTGCATGCTTCCGAAGGGATCAGTTCGTTGACGTACATCTACTTTCCCTCCTTTTCTCTGCGGCGCTTTGCCTGTTCTCTCTTCTCGCCCTCCATGGCCTCCAGGCGCTCGACGAACCCGGAGCGGTCGATGTCTACGGCGTACTCCCGTTCCAGGGCGTGCACCATAAAATCGTCCCCGTCGATGTCGACGGTGATGGTGCCCGGCGTCAGCGTGATGGAATTGGCAAGCAGGGCCTTGGCGGTCCCGCCCTTGAT
>CADCOV010000129.1 GCA_902803185.1 uncultured Eubacteriales bacterium | reverse complement strand
TTGTCCACGCCGCGGGTGTTGTTGGCGATCTCCTCCAGGTTCTGCAGCATCGCAGGCAGCGCCACAAGCCAAAGCTTGCTGTAAAAATGCTCCCTTGTACCTACCCTGTATTCCACTTCCGTATCCCCTTGCCTGCGCCGATCCCCGCGCCGTAAAAAATGCTCCCCCGGTGCGGGGGAGCAGATGTGTCATCGTTACTACTTGGCGTAGTCCACCGCTCTCGTCTCTCTGACGACGTTGACTTTGATCTGGCCCGGATACTCCAGCTCGGACTCGATCTTCTTGGAGATCTCTCTCGCCAGCAGGGCGATGCTGTCGTCGCCCACCTCGTTCGGGTTGGCGATGATGCGGATCTCGCGGCCCGCCTGGATGGCGAAGGACTTCTCCACGCCCGGCGTGGTGTTGGCGATCTCCTCCAGCTTCTCCAAACGCTTGATGTAGACGTCCAGCGTCTCTCTGCGGGCGCCCGGACGGGCTGCGGACAGCGCGTCGGCGGCAGCCACGAGGACGGCCTCGGAGGACTTCGGCTCGCAGTCGCCGTGGTGAGCGGCGACGGCGTTGATCACGGCCTCGGATTCCTTGTATTTCTTCAGCACGGAGACGCCGATGTCGACGTGGGTGCCTTCGTATTCGTGGTCCAAAGCCTTGCCGATGTCGTGGAGCAGGCCGGCTCTTCTCGCCAGCTTGACGTTCATGCCCAGCTCACCCGCCATCAGGCCTGCCAGGTGGGAGACCTCCAGGGAGTGGTTCAGCACGTTCTGCCCGTAGGACGTACGGTACTTCAGGCGGCCAAGCAGCTTGACCAGCTCAGGGTGCAGGTTGTGGATGCCGGCCTCGAAGGTGGCTCTCTCGCCCTCTTCCTTGATGATGCCGTTCACTTCCTTCTCCGCCTTGTTGACCATCTCCTCGATGCGGGCCGGATGGATGCGTCCGTCGGTGATCAGCTTCTCCAGGGCGACTCTCGCGATCTCTCTTCTGACCGGGTCGAAGCCGGAGATGATGACCGCTTCCGGTGTGTCGTCGATGATGAGGTCCACGCCGGTCTGGGTCTCGATGGCCCTGATGTTGCGGCCTTCACGGCCGATGATGCGTCCCTTCATCTCATCGTTCGGCAGCGGCACGACGGAGACGGTGGATTCCGCCACCTGGTCTGCGGCGCATCTCTGGATGGCGCCGACGATGATGTTCTTCGCCTTGGAATCCGCCTCTTCCTTCGCCTTGCTCTCGATCTCCTTGATCATGACGGAAGCGTCGTGGCGGACGTCCTTCTCGATCTCCTCCAGGAGGATCTGCTTGGCCTCGTCGGCGGTCATGCCGGAGATCTTCTCCAGCTCGACGATCTTGCGGTCCAGGAAGCTGTCGATCTCCTTCTTTTTCGCGGCGATCTCCTGCTGGGTCCTGGTGATGTTTTCTTCTTTCTTTTCGATGCTTTCGAGCTTGCGGTCCACCGCCTCTTCCTTCTGGGCGAGTCTCCGCTCGGAGCGATTCAGTTCGTTCCTTCTCTCCTTGATCTCTCTGTCCACGTCGTTTCTCAGACGGTGGGCTTCTTCTTTAGCTTCCAGTGTTATCTCTTTTTCGATTGTCTCAGACTTTTTCTCGGCGTCCAGGATCAGGTTTCTGGCTCTCTGCTCAGCGCTGCCGATGATCTTCTCGCCTACGTTCTTGCGATAGATATATCCGATCAAAAGGCCTAATACAAGTGCGACGATAACGAGGATGACAGCGATTACTGGTGACATCCCTTGTACCTCCTTGTGATTCATTTGTGTCTATATGAAAGTCTATATGATGTAAGCATCAATATATAACTTGCCATTTTTACACAAAGTATATTATAATGTTCTCTGCAGTGTTATGTCAAGAACCTGGGGTAAATCATGAATTATTTTTCAACCATATACAAGAGCGTAGATAAGGTCATCTGTCTGATCGTCGCCCTGCTGGCGGTGATCAGCGTTTTGATGATCGGAAGCACCACCGTGGACACCAACTTCTTCTCCAGAAGCGTCCTGGTGCAGATGATCGCCTACACCATCGGCATCATCGCGATCCTGATCACCCTGCGCTTCAACTACACCATGCTGAAGCAGGCCATCAAGCCGCTGTACATTTTGTCCATCGGCCTGCTTTTGCTCGTCTACGTGCCGGGACTGGGCACCGAGGCCTACGGCTCCCGGGCCTGGATCGACCTGGGTGTCACCACCGTCCAGCCGTCGGAGATCGTCAAGATCCTCTACATCCTGATCCTCGCCGACTACCTGAACGACCACAAGGACGAGCTCTACAACTTCAAGTGCCTCATCAAGGCCGGCCTCATCGCCGCGCCGATCATCCTCATCGTCCTCAAGGAGGACCTGGGCAGCGCGCTGGTCTTCGCCGCCATCTGGGTCGTCATGATCTTCTTCGCCGGCATCGACCTCAAGGCCTTCGCCAAGTTCTTCGCCCTGGTGATCTTCGTGATCCCGGTGGCCTACGTCTTCATGGCGGATTATCAGAAGGAGCGCATCGAGTCCTTCCTCCACCCGGACAACCTGAACCTGACCGGCAACTGGCAGGTCTGGCAGTCCAAGGTCGCCATCGGCTCCGGCGGCATCTTCGGCAAGGGCCTGTTCAACGGCACACAAAAAAGTCTGGACTTCATTCCGGTCCAGACTTCTGACTTCATCTTCTCCGTGATCGGCGAGGAGCTCGGCCTCGTGGGCGGCGTCATCGTCATCGCGCTGTTCGGTTTCCTGCTCGTCAGGATGATGAAGATCCTGTACGATGCGCTGGATTTCTACGGCGCGCTGATCATCTCCGGGATCATCGGCATGTTCACCTTCCAGATCTTCGAGAACATCGCCATGACCATGGGCCTCATGCCGGTCACCGGCATCACGCTGCCGTTCCTGAGCTACGGCGGCTCCTCCATCGTCTCCAACATGCTGGCGGTGGCGCTGATCCTGAACATCGGCGTCCGCAGCAAGAAGATCAACTTCTGATCGCTTTACTCAGATCTCCGGATCCGCAGGTTCCTCCTGCGGGTCTTTTTTTTCGTCCTGCGGCAGCTCCTCCTGCGGAAGCGCTTCCTCCTCCGCCGGCTCCTCCCCTTCCTCCTCGTAGGTGACGAAGGTCTCGCCGGTGATCCGCTCCGCGATGTTCAGGAAGTTCTCCTCGATGTAGGTGCCCTCCTTCAGGACGATCGGGATGCCCAGGTTGGTGGAGATGCGGATGTTCTGATCCGTCTGGATCACCCCCGCCAGCTCCGCGCTCAGCATGCTCGTGATGTCCTTGAGCCGCGGCATGAAGCCCGCTTTCATGAGTTCGGCGTCGGCGTTGTTGACGACCAGGTGCCGGGTGGTGAGCCCCAGGGCCAGCAGCTGCCGGTCCAGATTGTCCGCGTCCCTCAGGGAGGAATAGTCCGGGCTGACCACGAGGATCGCCTCATCGGCGCCGGCGCTGGCGATGACCAGGCCGTCCTCGATGCCGCTCGGCGCGTCGATCAAAATGTAATCGAAGGTGCTGCGGAGCTTGTCGCAGAGGACCTTGAGGTGGAGCGGCGTCAGGGTGCCGTCGCTGCGGGACGGGGATGCCGCCATGATGTACAGGTCGTCGAACCTCTTGTCGCGGATCAGCGCCTGCTTGATCCGGCAAAGTCCTGTCAGCACGTCATAGACGTCGTAGACTACGTTGTTTTCCAGGCCGCAATAGAGATCCAGGTTGCGCATGCCCAGATCCAGGTCCACCATCACCACGCGCTTGCCCTGCTTCGCCAGGGTCGCGCCCAGATTGACGGTGAACATCGTCTTGCCGGTCCCTCCCTTTCCGGAAGAGATCAAATAAACCTTTCCCATCGTTTCCTCCATGAACAAGTCACTGCATTGTATTGGTGCCCGTTTGATCGGTCGCAGCATAGGTCCCGCTGTCCGTGTTGTCGAAGTAGGCGGAGAGCATCTCCGCCACCGCGTCGCCCGCGTCGGAGGCGAAACCGCCCTCCGGCAGCATGAGCACGACACAGACCTCCGGATCGTCAGCCGGTGCCATCGCGACGATCCAGGCGAAGTAATCGTAAGTTTCCTTATAGGCGTTGATGATCGTCTGGTTGATCCTGTGATCCGACAGCGCGATCACAGCCGCGTCGACGGTATCGTCCTGTGTCGGATAGGTGTTGGCGTCGGAGAACATGAGCTCCTTCACCTTGTCCTGCACCTCTTCCCAGGTGATGTCCGTACCCGCCGCCTCGTTGAACTTGTCGAGATACTCCTCGACATAGGCCATTTCGTCCTCCGGCTGCTTGATCGCCTGGTACTCGGCGGTACCGGTCTTGCCGGCCACGGATACCGGGAAATCCTCGAAAGCGGAGGAAAGGGTCCCGCTGGTGCACACCCGCTCCATGCCCTTGAGCACCGCCGCGCGGTTCTCTTCGGCGAGCCCCACGTCGACCGGATCCTTTTTGACGGTCCGGCCCTCGCCCTCCACGCCGTAGACCAGGCTGACCTGGTTCCTGAGGCCGTGGTTGCCGATGGTGGCGATGTAGTTGGCCACCTGGATCGGGGTGTTTGTGTTGTCGCCCTGTCCGATGGCGGTGTTGAAGACGTCGAAGGTGGTGAATTCCGCCTGGATGAAGTAGTCGAACTTCACCATGGAGGCGCAGTCCTCCAGCTCGTCGTCCAGCACATCCGTCTCGGTGTCCAGGAGCTCCACCAGATCCCAGTAGTTCGGATTGTCGTAGATCCAGTCGGCGATGGTGGTGATGTTCTTGGACAGCCTGTCGTAGTCGTTATAGACCTCCGGCGGGAAGTACAGGTGCGCTTTCTCGTAGATCGCGTACCAGACCGCTGCCCGGTAGTTGCTCATCTTCGTGTCGGTGGAGACCGCTGGCATGACCGTCTCCGCCACCTCGATGCCGGTCTCCTGGTCTAGGCCGAAATCGTGGGCCCTGGCCAGGATGTCATCGATGCTGATATCGTATCCAAGAGATTCCCCGGTGCGCCAGTCCTTGCCGGTGGCGATGCAGGCGAAGTAGTAGTTGCAGGAATGGCCCATGCCCCACTCCAGATCCTGCCAGCCGTCGGTGGTGTGGAAGCTGTTCCACATGGAGCAGGCGAAGGTCCGGTCGGAGATCTCGATGTAGCCGTCGTCCAGGATCTGGAGGTTCGGATCGAGGCCGCACTCCAGCGCGGTGATGGCGGTCAGAGGTTTGAAGGTGGAGCCAGGCGCCACGGCGGCCCGGGTCACGTTGTTATAGAGCGGCGCCGGCGAGAAGGCGTCCCGCGGGTTCTCCGGCTGCACGGCAGCCCACTCCTTCGCGGAGATGCCGTCGGCAAAGGTATTCAGGTCGAACCACGGATAGGAGGCGGAGGCCAGCACGTCCGAGGTCTTGACATCCAGGATGACCGCAGCGCCGCTCCTGGCGGACTCGTTCTCCTCCACCGCCTTCTTCAGCGCCTTTTCCGTCGCCTTCTGCAGCGGAAGATCCAGCGTCAGATAGACGTCGGAGCCCTTTTCGCCCTCCTGCTCGCTGACCGTCGAGACGTATTCGCCGGAGCTGTTGACCACGATGGTCCGGATGCTCGGCGTACCGTGGAGCTCCTCCTCCAAAGCCGCTTCGATGCCGTCCTTGCCCACCAGGTCCGTCGGCAGGTAGTCCCTGTCCGTGACGTAGTAGGAATACTCCCCTTCCGAGATGGCGCCCATGTAGCCGATCATCTGGCAGGCCAGGGAGCCGTTCGGATAATATCTCTCCGTCTCGGAGGCCACGCCGACCCCCGGGACGTCCATTTCTTCGAAGTAGATGACCGACAGATCACTGATGTCCGTCGCCACGGTGATCGGCAGGTACCGCTGGGAGCTGCCCTCCGCGATCTTGTTGCGGACGATGAAGATCTTGCGGGCTTCCTCGTCGCTCAGCGACTCATCGATCTTGTAGAGGCTCCTGAGCTCGTGGAAGCACTCGTCCGCCGGGATGCCCGCCTCGATGTCCGCCTGGGAAAAGCCGAACTTGGCGAGGAAGTTGTCCCTCTGCTGGTCGTAGGTGAACTTCATCGTGCGGGTCAGGATCGGCAGCGTGACGTTGTGCCGGGTGTACAGCTCGTCCATCGCCTCGAACCGGTCCAGCTCGTCGGAGATGCCGTACTCGTCCTTGACCAGCTCGAAGATCTTCTCCGCACTGGTATCCGGATCGTAGCCCCGGCTCGTCAGCCAGTCGGTGCGGTCCTCGTCATAGGTGTAGGAGAAGTGCCCTTCCTCATCCATGATGATCGGGAAGTCATCGTTGTATTCGTCGCCGTTCTCCTCGAGCTTGCGCATCATGGTCAGGATGGAGTCGTTGATCTCCAGCGTGGTCATGTTGCTGGCGTTGAAGGTGGCGGTGAACACCTGGCGGCTGCCCGCCAGCAGGTTCCCGTTCCGGTCGTAGATGTTCCCCCGCGGGGCGGAGGTGTAGATGGTCTTGGTGGTCTGCTCCGAGGCCTCCGCCACCCAGTGGTCGTGCTGCACGACAGTGAGGACGAAGAGCCGGACTGCCAGGGCGATCATCAAAAGCACGACGAACAGGACGATATGGCGGTATCTTGAATCGATTTTCCTGGATCGTCTGTTCATCGGAAGTACCTGTCCCTTCTGGCGTTGATCACCCGGTTCACCATGACGAACATGATGGCGAAGGCGATCGCCGTGTCGAACACCCACTCGAGGGGCAGCCGCTTCAGCATGTACAGGAAGCTGTACGGCGCGCCCATCAGATAGTAGATGAACCAGTAAATGGTGTTATACAGCAAAACCGCTGCCGCTGCGATCCCGGCGTCGAAGATCAGGTTCTCCGTGTTGACCAGGTGGCGCATCGCCAGCAGAAAGAGGACGGTCAGGACCAAAGCGACCCCGGTGACGCCCACGTGCTGATTGAAGCAGATGTCGGAAATGACCGCAAAAACGAAAGCCGCGATCAGCGGCTTATGCAGTTCCTCTTCGTCATAACAGATGCCCAGCGCGATCAGGATCGTCAGGTCCAGATCCACCAGGAGCTTGCCCGGCAGCCAGGAGTTCAGCAGCGTCTGCACAAAGAACGCGGCGCCGAACAGCAGGAACGCGAACCTCATCTTCATAGGATCACGCTCACTTTCTTGAGGGAGGTGAAGTCCACGTTCGGTCGGACGGAGATCAGCATCAGCTGCTTGTTGCTGTCGTAGCCCGCCTTGGAGATCTTGCCGATGACGATGCCCGCCGGGTAGCGGCCCATGCCGGAGGTCACCAGCACGTCGCCCTCGGACACGTCGGCGTTGCCGTCCAGCATGAAGCCTGACAGGGTGCCGTTCTCCGAGCCCTCTATGATGCCCATCAGCTTGGTGCTCTCCTGGAGATAGAAGCTGATCCTGCTGGATTCGTCGATGATCGGCACGATCTTCGACCAGCCGGTGCCGCACTCCGTGACCCGGCCCACGAGGCCCTCGCCGCAGATGACAAGGCAGTCCGGGGCGATCCCCTCCTCCGTGCCCTTGTCGATGGTGAAGGCGTTGGTCCAGTTGGTGCCGTCCAGAGAGACGACGCTGGCGGTCACGATGTCGTCATCGCCCTCGATGAAGTCGTAGTTCAGTGCCTCCGCCAGGTCTCTGAGCTCCTGCAGCTCGTTGGCGTTCAGGGTCAGGCGGCTGACCTGGCTGCGGAGGTCGTTGTTCTCCTCCTTCAGGGCTTCGTTCTCAGCCAGGATATCCTTGTACGCAAAAATGCCGGAAACGTTGTCCCGGATGGCGTTGCCGAGGGCGGTCATCGGTTTTTCGATCGCCGTGTAGATGCGGTTGAAAAACCCGGTCCGCGAGCTCCCGACGGTATAGGACAGGCCCAGGATCAGGAGCGCGGCGATGAGGATCGCCGACAAAGCGCTTATTAACTTGTGCTCTCTGATCCATCTCATGTCTGTCTTGTCTCCCCGGCCCTGTGAGCCGGATTATCTTCTGTTCACGCTCAGAGCGTGGATCTTCAGCGTCTCGATGTTGTTCAGGCTCATGCCGGTGCCCATGGCCACCGCCTCGAACGGGTTCTCCGCCACGACGGCCTTGATGCCGGTGCGCTTCTCGATGAGCTTGTCCAGGTTATAGATCATACCGCCGCCGCCGGAGAGGATCATGCCGTTCGCCGCGATATCCGCCGCGATCTCAGGCGGCGCCTTCTCGATGGTGGCTTTGATGCCGTCGATGATCATGTCGACGGACTCCTGCAGGCCCAGCATAATGTCCCGGTTGGTGACGTCCAGGATCTTCGGCAGGCCGGAGATGATGTCCCGGCCGCTGGCCTTGACGGTCTTGATGATCTCGTCGCCGTTCTCGTCCACATCCAGGCAGGCGGCGCCGGCCTCGATCTTCAGGTTCTCGGCGGTCTTCTCGCCGATCATCAAAGCGTATCTCTTGCGGACGTACTGGACGATGGCGTCGTTGAACTTGTCGCCGGCGTGGCGGATCGAAGTGCTGGCGACGATGCCGCCCAGGGCGATGATGGCGATGTCCGTGGTGCCGCCGCCGATGTCAGCGATCATGCAGGCGGTGGAGCTGTCCACGTCAAGGCCCGCACCGATGGCGGCCGCCATCGGCTCCTCCAGGATGTAGACGTCGGAGGCGCCCATCTGGCGGACGACCTGCTCGACGGCTCTCTTCTCTACCTCGGTGACGCCGCTCGGCACGCCGACGACGACGCGGAAGTTCTTGATCTTATTGGCGGTAACGGCCTTGTCGATGAAGGCTCTGAGCATGTCCGCCGTCCGGTCGAAATCCGAGATGACGCCGTCCTGCAGCGGACGGACCACCAGGATGTTCGCCGGGGCCTTGCCGATCATCGCCTTCGCCTGGTCGCCCACCGCGATGGTGACGTTCCGGCGCTTGTCCAGGGCGATGACGGAAGGCTCGTTCAGGACGATCCCGCTGTCCTTGATGTAGATCAGGGTGTTGGCGGTGCCCAGATCGATGCCCATATCCTTAGAAAGAAAATTCAACATGTCGTTACCTCCGTAAACTCAATCGGGATCCCGGAGCTCCCCCAGGTCCGCCAGACTGCAGTATGAACCGTCCCCGATGATGATGTGGTCCAGGACCCGGATCCCCATGAGCCGGCCCGCCTCCTGCAGGCGCTCGGTGGTGCGGATGTCCTCCCTGCTCGGGGCGGGATCTCCGCTGGGGTGGTTGTGGACCAGGATGACCGCCGCCGCGCTCTTGCGGACCGCCGGCGCGAAGACCTCCCGGGGATGCACGGGCGCCGATGTCAGCTCTCCCGTAGAAATATTTTCCATGGAAATGACCTGTCCCCTGGTATCCAGGAGCAGGCATCGAAAGTGCTCTTTCTTTTCGTAGCGGAGCTCCTCCATGAAGAGCCCTGCGGCATCCTCCGCGCCGCAGATCCTGCACCTGCTGTCCGCTGTCTTAAGGCCCTGCCGCTTGCCCAGCTCCGCGGCCGCCGCCACGGCGCAGGCCTTGGCCCTTCCCACGCCCTTCACCCGCATGAGTTCCTGGGGCGTGATGCCCGGCAATCCCCGGATGCCGCCCTCCAGGCAGCCCAGCAGACTCGCGGCAAGCGAAAGGGCCGACTCCCCGTTCCTGCCCGTTCGCAGGATGAGGGCCAGCAGTTCCTGATTGGACAGCTTGTCCACGCCCATGGTCAGTGCCTTCTCCATGGGCCTCTCCTCTTCCGGCAGCTGATCGATCCTCATAGATCTTCCTCCCAGAGCAAAATGCTCTCTGCCGGCTTCGGTTCCTTCGTAAAAGCCCTAATATTATATCATCATCGGGTGCCGTTCGCAATGGCCGTATCGATGATCCCCTTCAGATAAGCGATCACCTGGTCCACGTCCATGGCGGTGGTGTCCACCAGCAGCGCGTCCTCCGCGCAGCGCAGCGGATCCAGCTCCCTGTGGCTGTCGTTGTAATCTCTCTGGTTGATCTCCTCCAGGATCCGGTCGAAATCCGCCTCCTGGCCCTTGCCGATCAGCTCCAGATATCTCCTGCGGGCCCGCTCCTCCGGCGAAGCGGTGATGAAGAACTTGAACTCCGCCTCCGGCATCACGTTGGTGCAGATGTCCCTGCCGTCCATGACCACGCTCTTGCTCCTGCCCATCTCCTTCTGGATGGCCACCAGCTTGCGGCGTACGGCGCCCAGGGCGGAGCAGGCGGAAGCGGCCATGGAGATCTCCTGGGTGCGGATCAGCCCGCTGACGTCCTCGCCGTCCAGCAGGATGCGTCCCTCGGAGAAGTCGATCGCCGTCCCGGCGAGCAGTGCGTCCAGCGCCTCTCCCTCCTCGGCGGCGACGCCGGCCTGTTTCATCTTGTATCCCATCGCCCGGTACATGGCACCGGTGTCCACGTAGTCCAGGTGATATTCCGCGGCGAGCCGTTTGGCCACCGTGCTCTTGCCGGCGCCTCCCGGACCGTCGATCGCGATCCTAAGCAGATTCTCGCTCATTATCTCTCCTTCTTCCCCATCAGATCCTCGATCTCCTTGATGAAGGTATTCACGTCCGTGAACTGGCGGTAGACGGAGGCGAAGCGGACGTAGGCGACCTCGTCCAGTTCCTTCAGCTTCTCCATGACCAGCTCTCCGATGAACGTGCTCTTGATCTCCTTCTGGAGCATGTTGTTCAGGCCCCGTTCGATGTCGTTGACCACCTGCTCGATGTCCGCCATGGCGACAGGCCTCTTCTCGCAGGCTTTGACGATGCCGTTCAGCACCTTGTTCCGGTCGAAAGCCTCACGGCTGCCGTCCTTCTTGACCACCATGATGATGGTCGCCTCGACCTTCTCGTACGTCGTGAACCGCTTGCCGCAGCTCTCGCATTCCCGGCGGCGGCGAATGGCATGGCCGTCATCGATCGGACGGGAATCGATGACCTTGGTGTCTTCGTAATCACAAAATGGACATTTCATAGGGTACCTCCTGCCATCAGTGACGATAATCTCTTATATTTTACACCAAAACACGCCCGGTTTCTACACGAAAAAAGGCGGAAAAGCATTGGACTTAACCGCCTTGTGTTCTCGGTACTCTCTCCGGGGAGGACGATCAGTCGTCGCTGCCCTCGTCGGAGGCCTCTTCGCCGCTCCCGGCCGCAGCCTCTCTCTCGGCGACGATGTCGTCATACTCCTCCTGGGTGACCTCTTCTCCCAGCTCCATGACCCGGTCGAGGACCTTGTCCAGGAGCAGGCTGCCGTACCAGCCGTTCTGATCGGCATATTCCTCGATGGTCATGCCGTAATAGGACTGGAAGGTCTCCTCGGTGAGGCCGCTGTCCTCCAGGATCTCTGCGATCCTGGCCTTGTATTCCTTATTGGTGAGCGTGATCTTCTCCTTGCGGGCGATGGCGTACATGACCATGTCGGACTTGACCTGGTACTCGGCGTAGTCCTGCTTGGTCTTCTCCCAGCCCTCCGCGTCGGTACCCATGAAGGTGGAGAGGTAATCCTCCCACTCGATGCCGTAAGCCTGTGCCTGGGACATGTACTGCTGCTCCAGATCGACCAGGGAAGCGGCAGCGTCCGCCAGCTCCTGCTCAGGATACTTCAGGGTCTCGGACTGATCGACGATGTAGGACCACAGCTGGGACTTGGTGTCGCTGTCCAGGGAATCCTGCTTGCGGTTCAGGAGCTGCTCCTTGACCAGCGCCTTGTATTCGTCCACGGTCTCCACGTCGGAATTGGCCTTGACGAACTCCTCGTCCAGCTCCGGCACGGTGGTGACCTTCTTGCTGTTGATGGTGACCTCGAAGGTGACGTCCTTGCCCGCCACGTCGGCGTTCCAGTAATCGTCCGGGAACTTCAGGTTCAGGGTCACGGTATCACCGATCTTCTGGCCGACCAGGCCCTCGATGAAGCCGTCGATCATACTCGTGGTGCCGATGGTGATGTCGGAGGAGCTGGTGCTGCCTCCCTCGAACTCCTTGCCGTCGATGGTGCCGACGTACGCGACGTTGATGGTATCGCCGTCCTCGACGGTGCCCTCGGTCACGTTCGTCTTGGCGGCCGCCGCCTGCAGCCTGCTCTGGATCTCGGTGTCGACCTCCTCGTCGGTCACCTCCGCCGTATTCTTCACGTACGGCAGACCCGTATACTCTCCAACCGTCACATACTCGCTGAGATCGTAATCATAGGCGTCCGGCGTGTTTCCGCCGCAGGCTGCGAGGCCCGCCGCCATCAAAGCGATCAGCAGTGTACAGATCACGGATTTCCTGTTCATGTCTCGATTCCTCACACGAAAAATAGTCTGTCAAAAACAACAGCGTTTTTATTCTACCACGCTGCTGTTATTTTTTCAATTCATTCCGCAAGGATTTCACCCTGCTTCACCAAATCTTCAAATCCGTAGAGCAGATTCCTGCGGTCGTGGCAGTCGCTGCTGAGGAGCACCGGGACGCCCAGGGCATCCAGCTCCTGCAGGAGGAAGTGGGCCGGATACGGCTTTGTTCTGTAACCCCTGGCCATGGCCCCGGTGTTGATCTCGAAGATCGGAAGGCCCGTCACGTTCAGCACCTCCGCCAGGACCGGCGGCAGCGGATCCCCGAAGACCTCCCCCGCGTGGTCCTGCTTCCAGTACTTCACGATGGTGTGGAGCGCTTCCAGGGCCGCCTCCTTGTATTCCTCCGAGGACTCGTCGAAGAACCGGCCGTCCTCGTTGAACTTCGTCACCAGGTCGAAGTGGCCCACGATCTGGCCGCCCGTCTTCCGGAGGGCCTCCGCCTCCATGCGGTAGTAGGCCCGCACCATCTCCATGGCGTCGCCGCCGAAGACGGTGTCGATCCCGTTCCGCAGGATCTCCGGTGTGTGGTCCACGCCGAACTCCTCCCCGTCCTTCACCACGTGGTGGACGGAGCCGATGACGTAGTCGAACGCCCCTTCCGGCTCGCAGAGATAGTCCCGCTCGATGCCGCACCAGACCTCCATCCGGCCGGCGTACTGCTCCCGGAGGGCCCGGATCTCCTGCCGATACAGGGCCTCCTTCTCACGCGTCATCGCGTAGTCCCGGCAGGCCGGCGCCCACTCGTGGCCGGAAAAACCTAAGGCGCTGAACCCCAGCGCAAAAGCAGCCCCGGCCATCTCAGCCGGGGTGTCCTTGCCGTCGCAATATAAAGTGTGCGTATGGTAATTGGACTTCATGTCCCTGTTGATCAAAAACATCAGACCATCTTCTCCTGCTTTACCTTGTGATCGATGACGTGGCGGGACTCCAGTTCTTTTTTGATGTCCTCCACGGTGATCCCGGCTTCCACCATCAAAACCATGACGTGGTAGGCCAGGTCTGCGATCTCGTAGACCGTCTCGGCCCTGTCCTCCGCCTTGGCGGCGATGATGACCTCCGTGCTCTCCTCGCCCACCTTCTTCAGGATCTTGTCCAGGCCCTTCTCGAAGAGATAGGTGGTGTAGGAGCCCTCCGGCATCTTCGCCTTCCGGTCCGCCAGCAGCCGGTACAGGTCCGCTGCGGAGAACTGGCAAGGCCGCTCCCCCGCCAGCGGGTATTCGAAGCAGCTCTCCGTGCCCAGGTGGCAGGCCGGGCCCTCCTTATCCACGTAGACAATCAGGGCGTCCTGGTCGCAGTCCGCCACGATGGCCCTGACGTGCTGGACGTTGCCGCTGGTCTCTCCCTTCCTCCAGAGCTCCTGCCGGGAGCGGGACCAGAAGCAGGTCCTGCCCTCCTCCAGGGTGATGTCCAGGCTCTCCCGGTTCATGTAGGCCAGGGTCAGGATCCTCCCGGAGTCCGCGTCCGTGACGATGGCCGGGATGAGGCCTTTGTCGTCGAATCTCAGTTCTTCCTTGCCGACCTTCCGGCCGGCGGTATCTTTGATGTCTGTCATTGCTTACTCCTTGTTCAGAGCCGGGCGCTGATCCCGGCGTCCCGCATCGCCTGCTTGAGGTCCCGGATCGAGACCGTGCCGAAGTGGAAGATCGAGGCGGCGAGCCCCGCGTCCACCCCCGGCAGGCGCCGGAACAGGGTGATGAAGTCCTCGATGGAGCCCGCGCCGCCGGAGGCGATGACCGGTACGTCCACCGCGTTCGTGACCGCTTCCAGCATCTCCAGGTCGAAGCCGCCCTTGACGCCGTCGGTGTCGATGCTGTTGACGACGATCTCACCGGCGCCCCGGTCCACGCCCTCCTTCAGCCAGGCGATGGCGTCTCTGCCGGTGTTGACCCGGCCGCCCTTGCTGAAGACGGTGAACCGGCCGTCCACCCTTTTGATGTCCGCGGACAGCACCACGCACTGGTCCCCGTAGAGCCTGGCGGCCTCGCCGATCAGGTCCGGGTTCGCCAGGGCGCCGCTGTTGACGCTGACCTTGTCCGCGCCGCACTTCAGCACCCGGTCGAAGTCTGCCACGGTGTTGATGCCCCCGCCCACGGTGAGCGGGATGAAGACCTTGGAGGCCACCTCCCGCAGGATGTCGGTGAACAAAGCCCTCCCCTCCGCCGAGGCGGTGATGTCGTAGAAGACAAGTTCGTCCGCGCCGCAGCTGCTGTAGAAGGCCGCCAGCTCCACCGGTGAGGCCACCTCGTTCAGATCGGTAAAATTGGTACCCTTGACCACGGTGCCGTTCCTGACGTCCAGGCAAGGGATGATTCTCTTGGTGATCATTTGGCCGCCTCCTCCGCGATCCTGACCGCGTCCGAAAGATCCACGGCGCCGTTATAGAGCGCCCGCCCGATGATGATGCCGGAAAGGCCAAGGCCGCTTAACCGCACCACGTCCTCCCGGTCCGTCACGCCGCCGGAGGCCACGATGCCGCAGCCGTACCCGCCGGTGTATTTTTGGACCAGTTCCCGGTAGAAGGCCTCGTCGATGCCCTTCATCGCGCCGTCCCTGGAGATGTCCGTGCAGATGATGGCCTTCGCGCCGGCCTCGCATAGCCGGGTGAAGGCTGCCTCCGCCGTCTCTCCCGACAGCTCCTTCCAGCCCTTGATCGCCGGATACCCGTCCCGGATGTCGATGCCGACGGCGATCCGCTCGCCATACTTCGCAAGCATCTTCGCCGTGAACGCCGGCTCCGTCACCGCGACGGTCCCCAGGATCACCCGGAAGACGCCGGCTTCGAGGTAGCGCTCGATGGTCCCCTCGTCCCGGATGCCGCCGCCGATCTCCACCTTGAGGGAGGTCGTCTCCGTCACCTCTCTCACCGCGTCAAAGGCCGGCGTGTCCCCGTCCTTGGCGCCGTCCAGGTCCACCATGTGGAGGTACTTCGCCCCCGCTGCCTCGAAGGCAGCCGCCTTCTCCGCCGGGGTCCCTTCGTATATCGTCTTTTTCCCGTAATCGCCCCTGAGCAGCCGGACCACGCGGCCGCCGCTCATGTCGATGGCAGGATAGATCTCCGTCTTCATGCCGCTCCTTTACAGTTCGCTGAAGGCCCTGAGCAAAGCCAGGCCCACGTTCCCGCTCTTCTCCGGATGGAACTGGAAGCCCATCACGTTGTCCTTCGCCACCGCCGCCGTCACAGGGAAGCTGTAGTCCGTGCGGGCGATGACGCTGTCGTCGCAGTCCACGGCGCAGAAGCTGTGGACGAAGTAGACGTAGTCCCCTTCCTTCACGTAGCGGAACAGCGGGTGCACCGGCTTGTCCGCAGGGAACTCCAGCGCGTTCCAGCCGATCTCCGGGATCTTGAGGGACGGGTCATTGAGCAGCGGCTTCATGTCCACCACGTTCCCCGGGATCAGGGAAAGGCCCGGCCACTCGCCGTATTCGCAGCTCTTGTCGAAGAGGAGCTGCATGCCCAGGCAGATGCCCAGCAAAGGCTTTCCCGCCTTCGCCTCCTCCAGCACGGTCTCCTGCA
>CADCOV010000128.1 GCA_902803185.1 uncultured Eubacteriales bacterium | reverse complement strand
TTGTTCTGGTGGGTGGTGTTCTTCCACTATTTCAGGAGAGACAGGAGCAGGTATCGCAACTGCTATCTTTTGCTGCTCGCGTTCCTGTTCACCGTGCCGTTCCTGATCAGCATCTCCGGTCCGAACTTCAGTACGATCGCAGTGGTCACCGCCTACGCGATCATGATCACGCTCCTCATCGTGCCGTTCTTTTTGATCTATAACGGCGTCGTGATGATCCGGCGGGAAGGGCACCAGCTCGCCCATCTGCTGTCCCTCATCCTGGGCATCATCATCCTGATCGGCGAGATCGCGACGGCCCGCGTCACCGTCTATTACGCGTTCACGAACATCGATGTGCCGCTGCCGGAGCTGTACCGCAGCGCGCCCTTCGTGGTGGGCAGCCTCATCAGCGTGTCCGTCATCTACGGGTCCCTGGCGTTTTTGATCTTCATGTTCTACGTGCTGTTCCTTCAGATCGTGCCGATCAAGAGGGACTTCGACTACGTGATCATCCTGGGGGCCGGCCTGGTCGACGGCGAGCGGATCGGCAAGCTCCTCAGGGACCGGCTGGACAAAGCCATCAAGGTCTACCGCAAGGACCCGACGCCGCCGAAGATGATCCCTTCCGGCGGGCAGGGCGGCGACGAGAAGCTGGCGGAAGCGGCGGCGATGAAGGCATATCTTCTGGAGAACGGGATCCCGGAGGAGGACATCCTGACCGAAGACAGGTCGACGAACACCCTGCAGAACCTGCAGTACTCCAAGGAGATCCTGGACGGGCTGGAGGGGCGGAAATACACGGCGCTGGTGACCAGCAACTACCACGTCTACCGGGCGCTCCGGCACGCGAAGAAGGTGGGGCTCGTCTGCACGGGGATCGGCGGCCACGTGACCTTCTATTACTGGCCGAGTGCGCTGATCCGGGAGTTCATCGCGATCCACACGGAGAAGAAGCACCTGCTGCTGTTCCTGGGCGGCTGGCTCGCCTGCATGGCGGCGGTGCTGGGATGGATCTATCTGGCAAATTGAAGGATATAGGATAGGAAAGAGGTAGGAAATGAATCTGATAGGTAATATTCTATGGTTCGTGTTCGGAGGGTGCCTGAGCGGCCTGGCCTGGCTGCTGTCCGGGATCCTCTGGTGCATCTCCATCATCGGCATCCCTTACGGGAGGCAGTGCTTCAAGTTCGCGTCGCTGTCCTTCTGGCCCTTCGGCAAGGAGGTGCAGTACGGCGGCGGAGTGGTGTCCACCTTGGCCAACGTGATCTGGGTGATCTTCTTCGGCATCCCGATGGCGCTGGGGAATCTGCTCTTCGGGCTCCTTTGGTGCGTCACCATCGTGGGGATCCCGTTCGGGAAGCAGTTCTTCAAGATCGCGAAGCTGTCGCTGACGCCGTTCGGCGCAAAGATCGTGTAGGAGCGGATATGGGCCTTTTTGACACATTCAAAAAGAAAAAGAAAGAGGAGCCGGTCAAGGCGCCCGCGCCGGAACCGGAGATCGAAGCGGCAGGCTGGGACGCGATCGAGGCGGAATTCCTCCGGGTGTACCCGGGGCAGACGAACCCGAAGCACTACGCTACCATCATCAAATGGATGTTCGGCGGCAAGGATCCCCTGGACGGGATCAGCATCTACGACGGGGGAGGTTTCTGGCACTTCGTGTCCTTCGGCCTGACGGAGCTCTACGACAAGGAGTGTAAAGACCCCGAGGTCAGCGGCTACGGCTACGAGCTGACCTATAAGCTGAAGAAAGGCGCCTATGAGGACGAGGAGGCGGAGCTTCGGAACGTCTGCGGCATCCTGCAGCAGATCGCCCGGATCACCTTCACGAAGGGGGAGCTCTTCCTGCCGGACGAATACATCTACACCGGCCAGACCGCGGGGATCGACGCGAAGCAAAAGTCATGGCTCACGGGGTTCATCACCGTGAAGGACCCTTCGGTGGAGACGATCGAGACGCCGAACGGCCGGGTGGAGTTCCTGGAGCTGGTGGGCATGACCGATGCGGAGCTCAGGACTTTGTCGGACCGGGCTTCCGTCGAAGCGATCTACAGGAAACTGGGGACAGACGTCACCGACTATGCGCGGGCGTCCATCCTTTGATAAAATAGTAAGGAGGATAGTATGGACAGAGTGAAACGCATCGAGGAAATGGAGCGCTGCCTGGACGCGTCCCGCAAGGCGGTGGACGATCTGGCGGCAGCCTTCGAGGCCTATGAGGCCGTCCAGAAGGACTACAAAAAACTCAGCGACTACTACGGCAGCCACCGCTGGATGGACGACTTCGAGGCGGACGAGCAGGGGAAGCTCCCTCAGGACCTCAAGCGGGGCGTCCTTTCGGAGGACGCGGTGTACGACCTGCTGGTGGACAACCACGACCTGGCGGTCCGGATGCTGAAGGTCATCGCGAAAGCCCTGGAGAACCAGACTCTGTAAGATCAGCCCCGGGCCGCGGCCCTGGACTCCGTCTGCCGCTGGGCGGAGGATCAGATGCAGGAAGAAGACCATTAAGGAAGGAGACCACCTTGGACTATAACGAGATCATCAAGAACCAGGAGATCCTGGAGTACTACGACAAGGGGAACCAGATCCTGGAGTATCTGGGCTATACCGACCATTCCCCGGTCCACACCAAGCTGGTGGCCAAGCGGGCCGCGGAGATCCTGGAGGTCTTCGGCTACAGTGAGCACGAGATCGAGCTGGCAAAGATCGTCGGGTTCATGCACGACATCGGCAACTGCATCAACCGCAAGCACCATGCGGAATACGGCGCGCTCCTGGCCAACGAGATCCTGAAGGAGACGGACCTTTCCATCGAGGACAGGGTGCAGATCGTCTCCGCCATCGCCAACCACGACGAGTCCACCGGCGTGCCGTCTGACCCGATCACCGCAGCCGTCATCATCGCGGACAAGACCGACGTGCGCAGGAGCCGGGTGCGGGAGAAGGACCCGGTGCTCTACGACATCCACGACCGGGTGAACTACGCGGTGACGAAGACGAAGATGGAGTACGATCTGAAGGAGAGAAAGATCATCCTGAATCTCAGGGTCGATGAGAGGATCTGCACCATGTTCGATTACTTCGATATCTTCCTCGACCGGATGACCATGTGTTCCAAGGCGGCGAGGATCTTTGACGCCAAGTTCTCTCTGGTCGTGAACGACCAGAGAGTGTTATAGGGTTAAACGGTTTACGGAGGTCGGTCACATGCTTTTACTTATCTTAGCGTTTATCGTCAGCCTGATCCCGGCATTCTTTTTTTACAGGTGGCTGAAGAAGCAGCCGGACATGGAGGATGGATATGCCGGATACTGCAGGAAGGCGCTGATCGCAGGATTTGTCGCCGTCGTTCCGGTGGTCCTGGGTTCCCTGACTCTTCACGTCTTAGGGAACCTCCTGCATTTCAAGGAGCAGGATCCGATCCTGTATCGAGTATATTGGACGTTCCTCGTTCTCGCGCTGGTCGAGGAAGCGGTCAAATTCCTCATGATGCGCCGGGTGATCCGGGACAGGGCATGCTCCTGGCTGGAGATCACCATCTTCATGGCGCTCGTGGGACTCGGTTTCGAGATCGTCGAGGCGATCCCGTACGCCATCGGCGCCAACCCGATCACGATGTTCGTCAGGGGCGCCACCCTGATGCATATGACCTATGGGTTCGTCACGGGCTACTTCTACGGCAGGGCCAGGCATGAGAAGGACAATGTTTACGCCGTCTGCGGCTTTCTGCTCGTATGGCTGATGCACGGGCTCTATGATTTCACACTGTCCGATGAGGTCCTGGACATCAACGAAGCCATCGCCGCCGTCCCGCTCGCCCTTGCGGCTTTCTCCGTCGTCCTCGTGTTTCTGTTCATCCGCTTTGTGAAAAAGGCCAGGCAGGAGGACAGGTACCTGGAAGAATGCACGGAATAGGTCCATGTTATTCTGCGTTGCTTGCGGCAACGGGGGCTTCCACCCTACGATGGGATCGAAAAGATCGCATAGGAGGGAAACGATATGCTTAGTGAAAACATCAAAACGCTCAGAAAACAAAAGGGGTATTCCCAGGAGACTTTGGCCGCACAGCTCCACGTGGTCCGTCAGACCGTATCCAAATGGGAGAAGGGCCTGTCGGTCCCGGATGCGGAGATGCTGAACCGGATGGCGGAGCTCTTTGAGGTGCCGGTCAGCGCGCTGCTAGGCGGTCCGATGCCGGAGCAGAAGGAAGGCCCATCTCCGGAAATGGCGGAGGTCGCGAAACAGCTGGCGGTCCTGAACGAGCAGCTGGCGAACCAGGCGGCGCGCAGGAGAAGGACATGGCGGCGGGTGCTGATCGGCATCCCGGCTGCGCTCCTGATCCTGTTCGTCCTGTACATGGGAATGCTGATCCTATTTCGCAGTCATCGAGAAGCCAATACTGTCCTGAGTCAGACCTCCGTGGAGTGCACGGTGGACGGGGAGACTCACGGCTATGAGTTCGTCTATGACCAGAACTATCATGTCCGGGATGCGGGCGGCGATGAATGGGTCTACGATCACATCCTGTACGATGTGCATGGAGCCGGAGATCTGCACGTCTACCTGGCAGCCATGGAGGACTACTGCAAGAAGTACGGGGGCACATTCCGGATCATAGAAGAGAAGGAAGTGACCGACTGAGATCGGAACGAGAAAGTCCCGGCGCGGGGATAACCTGCGCCGGGTCTGCTGCTTTTGGCGGGCTTTGAAACGGGAGGGGTTTCTGTTATAATATGGTGCGGAAAGGCCAAACGAAGGATCGATCATAGGGAATGGATAAAAGGATAGATTTTACAACGGGAAAGATCGTCGGGCCGCTCCTCAGGTTCGTGGGGCCGGTGCTGTTCGCTTTGTTCCTGCAGGTGATGTACGGCGCGGTGGACCTCATGATCGTGGGCCGGTTCGCGACTGCTGCGGACGTCTCTGCCGTCTCGACGGGCTCTCAGATCATGATGACGGTCACCGGCCTCATCAGCTCTCTGGCGATGGGCATGACCATTTTGATCGGGGAGAAGATCGGGCAGAGGAGGCCGGAGGAGGGCGGCAGGATCGTCGGAAGCGGGATCCTGCTCTTCCTGGTCATCGGCGTCCTGGCGGCGGGGGTCATGATCGCCTGCGGGCCGGGCATCGCGGGGATCATGCAGGCGCCGGAGGAAGCCTTTTCGGCGACGGTCGCCTACATCCGGATCTGCGGCGGCGGGGCGGTGGTCATCATCGCCTACAACCTGATCGGCAGCATCTTCCGGGGCATCGGGGATTCCCGGACGCCTCTCGTCACGGTGGCCATCGCCTGCGTCTGCAACATCGCGGGAGACCTTGCCCTGGTGGCGGGCTTCCACTTGGGAGCGGCGGGCGCCGCGGCGGCGACGGTGGGCGCCCAGCTCATCAGCGTCGTGATCTCCCTGTTTTTGATCAGGAGGAAGGAACTGCCGTTCCGGGTCACCCGGCGCACCATCCGCTGGGATGGCAGCGTGATCAAACGGATCCTGCTCCTGGGCACGCCGATCGCGATCCAGGACGTCCTGGTGGGGATCTCCTTCCTGGTGCTCCTGGCGATCGTCAATTCTTTGGGCCTCATCTTCTCCGCAGGCGTCGGCGTGGCGGAGAAGGTCTGCGGCTTCATCATGCTGGTGCCGTCCTCCTTCATGCAGTCCATGTCCGCCTTCGTCGCCCAGAACAGGGGCGCCGGGAAGCCGGGCCGGGCGGTGAGGGGACTCTGGTGCGCCATCGGCGTCTCCACTGCCTTCGGCGTTTTGATGTTCTTCCTGGCCTTCTTCCGGGGAGACCTGCTCGCCGGATTCTTCAGCAAGGACGGAGAGGTCGTCCTGGCAGCCGCGGAGTACCTCAAGGCCTACGGCATCGACTGCCTGCTGACCTGCTTCCTGTTCTGCTTCATCGGTTTCTTCAACGGCATGGAGTACACCAGGTTCGTCATGGTCCAGGGGATCGTAGGCGCCTTCCTGGTCCGGGTCCCTGTGGCCTTCTTCATGAGCCGGCAGGTGCCGGTCTCGCTGTTCCACATCGGCCTCGCCACCCCGTGCTCCACGGTGGTGCAGATCACGATGTGCTTCCTCTGCTTCGCCTTCTGGAGGAAAAAACAAAGGGAGAATCAGGCTTTGTAACACGCTGTGTTACATTTTGCACAAGCAGATTGCTTGCAGCGCGGCATCCGAAACGGTAGGATGGATCCAGAAAAACGAAAGGAGAGTGCCGAAGATGAGCAAGCTTGGAGATAAAATAGCGCAGAAGAGAAAGGACCTGGGGATGACCCAGGAACTGTTCGCGGAGAAGATGGGCGTGACCCGCCAGACGGTGAGCCGTTGGGAGAACGGATCCGTGATGCCGGACGTCGATAAGATCGGAGACATTGCGTCGCTCCTCGGCGTCAGCTGCGATTACCTGCTGAAGGATGATGTGGATGAGGAAGTGACCCGGACGCCGAAGGGCGTGTCCCGGCTGCTCCTCTCCGCGAAGGGGAAGATCGTCCGGTTCAGCTTCTTCGAAGACGAGGCGGACATCGATCTGTTCAATGCAGACTGTGAGATCCTGGAGTTCGAGGGAAACTGGATGCGGGTCGCGGTGAAGACGAAGAAGGGCCGGATCGAGAAGCTGATCCCGGTGTCCTGCGTGTCCTCCATGGAAGTCGTAAAGGAGGCGGAGTGATGGAATACGTGGCATTTGCATTCGGGATCTTCGGCCTGATGGCCTTCCTGCAGACCGGTGAACTGAAAAACCGGATCAAAAAGCTGGAGGCCCAGCTCTCCAAGATGGAGGGGACGCCGCTCTACGAGGCCAGGCAGGACCTCCTGCAGATCATCCGCTCCAGTATCGGCTCCAAGGTGACCCTTGACCTCAAGGAGGACTACGGGGACGTGGACATCATGATGTACGGCAACACCAAAC
>CADCOV010000127.1 GCA_902803185.1 uncultured Eubacteriales bacterium | reverse complement strand
GGAAGCCCCATATCCTCTTCTCTGTTGACAAATACTATCTCTTCCGGCAGGCGTTCGCAGAACGCCCGGCAGACCATCTGATACAGTCCCCGGTAGTCGTCGTTCGCCTTCTCGAAATGCTCCACCGCCGTAGTGGCGTTCAGCCGTTCGCCCAGGGCAAAGGCCTGGAGCCTGCCGCCGATGCGGATCCCCACCGAGTAGATGTGCGGGTCCTCCACCAGATCCATCAGCCTGCTGATGGCGGCGTACTCGCTCTCCAGGCTGAAGACCTCCTCCGGATCCTCCTCCTTGACGGTCTTGATCTCCGTCGTGAGTGCCAGGACCTCAGGCTTGTCGGCCCGGGTCAGAGGCACCGCCTCGTACTCGTAATTCCTCAAAAAGAAGTTCAGATGGTTCTTCTTCTTGTGGAGAGCACGACCTGAAAGGTCGATCAGCTTGTCTTTGGCATACACGTATTCATCATAATCCAAGTTGTGATAAGTTTCAAGACCTTCCGGAAAGGCTTCTTCAAGTATACACAGGAAATGGGCAGGGATCGAGACGATCCGGAAGGGCACTCCCGCCTCCTCGAAACGGCGGCGGCACTCCAGGATGACGGCCCGCAGCTTCTCCGGTTCGTAGACACCGCTCTCCGGGAGCGGGAAGGCCATCGTCGCGTCGGCCCCGCCGGTCTCCAGACTGTCGCCTGCCACGCAGAGGTACCCGTCGATGAACTCCCAGTTCATCAGATAGCAGTCCCTCCACACGTAGTAGGCCAGGAAGGTATAGCCCGCTCCCCTGTGGTCCACGCCCCGGAAGCACCGTTCCAGCCTCGCTCTCTCCTCTGCGGTCACGTCTTTGAAGTCTCGGCAGAATATGTTCATATCGTCAGTCTCCATGCATCGACTGTTTCCAGCAGCCGGTGCTCCGTGAAATCCATCTGCAGCGGCGTGATCGTCGCGTAGTCGATGCGGTTCAGCGCCACGTCGACCGCGGGATCCAGGCTGTCGTAGTCCGGGACCACGCCCTCCAGGTGATAGTATCCCTCCCCCTTCGGTTCGAACCGGTCCACGTAGTAGCTCGGACCGAGAGGCGCCGTCCGGACGCCTTTGATCGCCTCCGCCGGGATGTCCGGGGTGTTGATGTTGATGATGATGTTGGTCGGGATCTCCCTGAGCACCGGCCCGATGACCTGGCGGGCCAACCTGGCCGCGCCGTCGTAGTGGGTGGCGTGATGGCCGTAGACCGAGACCGCCACGCTGTGGTACCCGAGCAGGGCCGCTTCCATGGCCGCCCCCACGGTCCCGGAGTAGAGGGTGTCCGCCCCCAGGTTCGCGCCCATGTTGATGCCGGAGAAGACCAGATCGATCCGGATGCCCCGGTCCTCACAGAACTGCAGGCCCGCCTTGGCGCAGTCCGCCGGGGTCCCGTCTACCCGCCAGGCCAGCGCGGCCCCCGGATAGTCGACCTCCTCCACCCGGATGTTCCGGGTCAGGGTGATCGCGTGGCTCTCGCCGCTGCTCTGGTGCATCGGCGCGCAGACGTATAATGTGCCGAGATCCGCGATCCGGTCCGCCAGTGCCCTGAGGCCCGCCGCTTCGATCCCGTCGTCGTTGACTAAAAGCAGATTCATCAATATTTCATAACCTTTCCGATGGAGTCGTAGATGGTGAGGTCCGCCCTGCTGTCGTACGGGGTCTCGGTCTTGTTGATCAAAACCAGGTGCTTGCCCCGGAAGTAGTTGATCAGGCCCGCCGCCGGATAGACCACCAGGGAGGTGCCGCCGATGATCAGGGTGTCCGCCTCGGCGATCGCCCGGACCGCCTTGTTCACGGTGTCGTCGTCCAGCATCTCGCCGTAGAGGACCACGTCTGGCTTGATCATGCCGCCGCACGCGTCGCAGTACGGGATCCGGTCCCTGCAGTTTCGCTCGTCCATGATGTAGTGGACGTCGAAGAACTTGCCGCACTTGCGGCAGTAGTTCCGCATGACGCTGCCGTGGAGCTCGTAGACCGTCTTGCTCCCCGCCTTCTGGTGGAGGCCGTCGATGTTCTGGGTCACGATCGCCGTCAGCTTGCCCTCCTGCTCCAGCTTCGCCAGGGCCTTGTGGGCGTCGTTCGGCTCCGCGTCCAGATAGATCAGGTTGTCCTTATAGTAGTCGAAGAACAGCGCGGTGTTCCGATAGAAAAAGTCGCTGCTCAGCATGGTCTCCGGGGAGTAGCCGTACATCTGCTTCGCGTGGTACAGGCCCTTCTCGGAACGGAAATCCGGGATGTTGCTCTCGGTGGATACGCCGGCGCCGCCGAAGAAGACGACCCGCTGGCTCTCCTCGATGATCTTCTGCAGTCTCTCTTCCATTTTGACTCCTTTTCTCTGTTTTCCAATTATGCTATCATGTTGGTAACAATCCGTAAAATTATACCACATCAGAGGGAGGTTGTTAATATGGAATCCAACCAAACGGGCATCGTGACCCCGGCGGCGGCCCACCTGGCCGGCGGGCAGAGAGCGGGAAAGACCGCCCTGGTTTTGAGCGGCGGCGGCTCCCGGGGCGCCTACGAGTGCGGCGTCTGGCAGGCGGTCACCGAGCTGGGGATCAGGATCGACATGGTGGTCGGCGTCTCCGTCGGCGCCCTCAACGGCGCGATGGTGGTCCAGGGTGATCCGGTCAGGACCTCCAACCTGTGGCGGCGGATCGAGACCGACAACGTCTTCGACGTGGCGGCGGACGCCCAGCTTCCGGATTACGCCGCCGAATTCCTCAAGCAGGGCGGCGCCAGCTCCGCGCCGCTGCAGGACCTGGTCAAAGAGTACCTGGACGAGCCCCTGATCCGGAGCCTCCCGGTGGACTTCGGCCTGCTGACCGTGGAGGTCCCTTCCATGAAGCCCCATTACCTCTGGAAGGAGGACATCCCGGAGGGCAGGCTGGGAGACTACGTCGTCGCCAGCGCCTCCGCCTTCCCGGCGGTGCAGCCGATCCAGATCGACGGCAAATACTACGTGGACGGCGGCTTCGAGAACGTGATGCCGGTCCACATGGCCGCGGACCGGGGCGCCACCAAAGTCATCGCCGTCTACCTCAAGGCCGTGGGCAAATACCTGCCGGAGGAGGAGCACGTGGTGGAGGACACTACCCTGATCTCCCCGAACTGGGACCTGGGCAGCTTCCTGGTCTTCGACCGGGAGAACAGCAGCCGCATCATGCGCCTGGGCTACCTGGACGCGATGAAGGCCTTCGAGATCTACGACGGCGAGTCCTACGCCTTCGCCAAGGGGGCCTTCGAGAAGAAGGTCCTGCCGCAGGCTGAGGCGGCCGCCCGGATCTTCGAGCTGGACCCGCTGATCCTCTACCGCCGCATGTCCTTCCTCAGCACCCTGCTGGACGCGGTGGTGGACGCCGGCACCGAGCTGGTCCAGACCGTCTTCTCCAAAGAGCAGGGCTGGGAGCACGCCATGGCCCTCTTCAAGCAGGTGAACAAAAAGACCGCCACCCTCCTCATCGCGAGGAACCTCCAGGAGGCAGGCAAATCCAGCCTCTTCAGCCTGGTGCGCCCGCCGAAGGCGCTGCAGGAGCAGGTCCGCGCCGCCAGGTTCCTGGTGGCCCAGGGGCTGATCTGAGCACGCAGGCCGGCCGGGCAGCCGACCCCCGATGCAAGAAAATCGCCGTCCCAGACGGCGATTTTTGCGTTCTCACGGGGTTTTGCCCCTTTGTTGACCTACGCCCGCAGCATGGAGCTCAGGAAGGAAATCAGGCGCTCGCTCTTCGGGGCGCCGAAGATCTGCTCCGGCGGTCCCTCCTCCACGACCTTGCCCTGGTCCATGAACAGCACCCGGTCCGCCACCTCTTTGGCGAACCCCATCTCGTGGGTCACGACGATCATCGTGGTGTGCTGCTCCGCCAGCTTCTTCATGACGTTCAGCACCTCGCCGGTGATCTCCGGATCCAGGGCGCTGGTCGGCTCGTCGAAGAGCATCAGGTCCGGATCCATGGCGAGGGCCCTCGCGATGGCGACCCGCTGCTTCTGCCCGCCGGACAGCTGGTTCGGGTAGGTGTCCGCTTTGTTCTCCAGGCCCACCATCCGGAGGAGCTCCCGGGCCCTGGCCTCCGCCTCCGCTTTCGGCCGCTTCTTGACCTTGACCGGCGCGTAGGTGATGTTCGCCAGGCAGGTCATGTGCGGGAACAGGTTGAAGTGCTGGAAGACCATGCCGGTCTCCCCTTCGAAATCGATCTCGCCGCCGGTCACTTGGTTCAGGCCGTTGATGCACCTGAGCAGGGTGCTCTTGCCGGAACCGGACGGGCCGATGATCGCGACGATCTCGCCCTTGTCCATCGAAAAGTCGACGTCGTCCACCGCGGTGAAGTCGCCGAACCGTTTGACGATATGACGCATCTCAAGGAACTTCTTCTCTGCCATCTTCATTCCCCCTTCGCGTCATACCGCGAGAAATACCGCTCCATCCTGCCGGCCGCCAGCGTCAGCACCGCGGTCATGATCAGGTAGAAGACCGCCGCGATGAAGAACGGGATCATGTTCGTCAGCCGGTTCACCGCGCTGTTGGTGGCCTTCATCAGGTCCACGACGGTGCCGATGGTGGATGCCAGGGCGGTGTCCTTGACCAGCGTGATGGCCTCGTTCACCACCGGCGGCAGGATCGCCTTCATGGTCTGCGGCAGGATGATGTCCTTCGTCGTCAGGTGTTTCGGGATCCCCAGCGCGAAAGCCGCTTCGTACTGTCCCCGGTCGATGCTGTTGATGCCGCCCCGGTAGATTTCCGCGAAGTAAGCCGCGTAGTTCAGCACGAAGGTCAAAATGACCGCGACAAAACCGCTGATCTGCACGTTCAGCACCATCGGGAAGAAGAAATAGAAGAAGAACAGCTGAAGGATCAGCGGCGTCCCTCTGAATATCCAGACATAAACCTTGCAGAGCGCCTTCAGCGGCCAGACCCTGCTGTTCGCCCCCAGCGCCACCGGAAGCCCCAGCGGCAGGGAGAGCAGCAGCGTCAGCACGAAGATCTCCACCGTTACCAGTGTGCCCTCCAGCATGAAGGGCACATACGCCAATATCTTATCCATACTGCCTCTTTCGGCTCACCAGATACTACTCGATCGGCTCGAAGACGACGATGTTCTTGCCGAACCACTTCTCGCTGATCTCAGCGGCGGTGCCGTCGTCGATCAAAGCCTTCAGCGCCTCGTTGACCTTGTCCCTGAGCTCGGTGTTGTCCTTCTTGAAGCCGATGACGTAATAGTCGTCGCCGAACGCGAAGGAGCACTCCTTCATCTCGCCGCCCAGGTTGTTGTTGGTGTATTCGCCCAGCACCTGGTCCACGACGATGACGTCCAAGCGGCCTGCCTTCAGGTCCATGATCGCCAGATCATAGGTATCGTACTCGGAGATGTTGTCCTTGAACATCTCGTAGTTCGGATCCGCCTCCATCAGGGTGACCGCGGAGGTATCCACCTGGGTGCCGACCTTCAGGTTCGCCAGATCCTCGGTGCTCTTGACGTCCACGTCGGAATCCTTCAGCGCCATGACCACGATCTGGTTGTTCAGGTACTTGTTGGAGAGGGCCATGTTCTCCATGCGCTCCGGCGTGATGGACAGGCCGTTCCAGATGCAGCTGATGTTGCCGCTGTTCAGTTCCATCTCCTTGGCATCCCAGTCGATCGGCTTGAACTCCGGCGTCATGCCCAGCTTTTCCGCGACCGCCGTCGCCATGTCGATATCAAAGCCCACGATCTCGCCGCTCTCGTCCCGGAAGCCCATCGGCGCGAAGGTGTCGTCCAGTCCGACGACAAAGGTGCCGCCTTCTTCCGCCGGCGCCGCATCTCCGCCGCCGGACTCCTTGGAGCCGCAGCCCGCCAGGGCAAAGATGCCGATCACCAGGATGGCGATGAGCGCGATCGCTGTCACACGTTTCTTCATAATGTTGTCCTCCATAGTCGTAAAAGTGGATGTGCTGCGGCCCCAGGCCTCGTCGGCGCCCTGCGATTCATCACTGCATCGCTTCATTGTGTTAACGCGCCGTAGCAGCACGCTTATTATCGCACTCTTTGCATACAATGTCAAGCCGCAGCCGGCTGCCGGGCGGCTGTGGTGATATCTTCCGTCCTCGGGTTCCTTACCAG
>CADCOV010000126.1 GCA_902803185.1 uncultured Eubacteriales bacterium | reverse complement strand
GATCATGGGCAAGGCCTCCTTCTTCAACCTGCAGGACAAGCAGGGCCGCATCCAGTGCTACGTGCAGCGGGATGACCTGGGCCAGGAAGAGTACCAGTGGTTCAAGAAGTACGACATCGGCGATATCGTCGGCGTCAAGGGCTTCGTCTTCAAGACCAAGACCGGAGAGACCTCCGTCCACGTCAAGGAACTGGTGCTGCTGAGCAAGTCCCTCCAGGTGCTCCCGGACAAGTGGAGCGGCCTGCAGGACCAGGACATCCGCTATCGGCAGCGCTACGTGGACCTCATCATGAACCAGGAGGTCAGGGAGACCTTCATCCGCCGCTCTAAGATCGAGCATGAGGTGCGCAGGGTCCTGGAGGAGGACTACGGCTTCCTCGAAGTCGCGACCCCGGTGCTGAACCCGATCGCCGGCGGCGCCAACGCCCGCCCGTTCGTCACCCACCACAACACCCTGGACATCGACATGTACCTGCGCATTGCCACGGAGCTCCACCTGAAGAGGCTCATCGTCGGCGGCCTGGACCGGGTCTATGAGATGGGCAAGAACTTCCGGAACGAGGGCATGGACCGCCGTCACAATCCGGAGTTCACCTCCATGGAGTGCTACATGGCCTACGGCAACATGGAGAACATGATGGACATCACCGAGCAGGTGGTGTACAAGTGCGCGCTGGCGGCCAACGGTACCCCGATCCTTCACTATCAGGGCAAGGAATTCGACGTGACCCCGCCTTGGCGCAAGCTGGACATGACCGACGCGGTCAAGGAAGTGACCGGCGTCGACTTCCATAAGATCGACACCGATGAGGAAGCCCGAGCCGCTGCCATCGCCTACGGCATGGACCCGGCGGATGCCAACAAGTGGACCCGCGGCAAGATCATCGCCCAGATGTTCGAGGACTACTGCGAGGAGGCCCCGGGCCTGCTGGAAGGCCCGATCTTCCTGACCGGCCACCCGGTGGAGATCTCCCCGCTGGCCAAGAGGGACCCGGAGGATCCTCGGATCACCCGCCGCTTCGAGGCCTATATGAACGGCTGGGAGATCGCCAACGCCTTCTCCGAGCTGAACGACCCGATCGACCAGTACGAGCGGTTCGCGGAACAGCAGAGAGAAAGGGACAACGGCGAGGACGACGAGGCCCATCCGATGGATATGGACTTTGTCAATGCGCTGGAGGTCGGCCTGCCGCCGACCGGCGGCCTGGGCATCGGTATCGACCGCATGGTCATGCTGATCACCGATTCCCCGAGCATCCAGGACGTGATCCTGTTCCCGACCATGAAGCCGCTGGATTCCCAGAGGAAGCCGAAGGCGGAGGCCGAAGAGGCCGCGCCGGCAGCCGCCCCGAAGAGAGTGGCGCCGGAGAATGCGGAGACCGAGGCTTTGTTCGAGGAAGAGGTGGATTTTGAGACCTTCTCGAAGTCCGACTTCCGAGCGGTCAAGATCAAGGACTGCGTCGCCGTGCCGAAGAGCAAGAAGCTCCTCCAGTTCACCCTGGACGACGGCACCGGCACCGACCGGACCATCCTGTCCGGCATCCACGCCTACTACGAGCCGGAGGACCTGATCGGGAAGACCGTCGTGGCCATCCTGAACCTGCCGCCGCGCAAGATGATGGGCATCGAGTCCTGCGGCATGCTGATGTCCGCCGTCCATAAGGAAGAGGGCGAAGAAAAGCTGAACCTGATGATCGTGGACGACGCGATCCCGGCAGGCGCGAAGCTGTATTAGAATCGACTGTAAGCAATAGCGGGCCCACTGAGATCCTTCGGTGGGCTTGCTGTGCGTCAAAGAAATCAGGGCCGCTGTGGCGGCCCGCACGACGTGCCAGGTGCTCCCGCGGCTGAGGCCGAAGGGAGAAGCATAGGGAACCGGGTGAAAGTCCCGGGCGATCCGGTCACTGTGAAGGCGCCGCCGGCGCCGCAGCCAGGAAACCTGCCGGGCACGGGTAAGAACAGAGAGCCTCCGAGGAAGGCCGGCTGTCCGCTTTTTGTGCTCCGCGCACGAACGGCGCCCGCCTGCCCGGACGCCGTTTTTCATTGGCAGGAGGGAGCATGAGCTTTGAACATTACGTGACCGCGGACGGCAAGAGGATGCGCTGCGGCTATACCACGGGGACCTG
>CADCOV010000125.1 GCA_902803185.1 uncultured Eubacteriales bacterium | reverse complement strand
TGGTAGCGGCGAGTGGAGTCGAACCACCGACCTTCCGGGTATGAACCGGACGCTCTAGCCAACTAAGCTACACCGCCACACAATCAGTGAAAATCACTGCAAGAGATATATTACCAAAGGGTACCCGAAAAGTCAACTACTTTTTCGTCGTATCTCCAATTTCGATTTCCTTGGCGTTGAATTCTTTGCCCCCATACACTATAATAGAAAGGACGTTGTTTGACAAGGAGGACAGAAATGCAATCACCCGGCGCAATCGCCTTTTCCATATTCGGTATCGACGTCAGATGGTACGGTCTCCTCATCGGGATCGGGTTCATCCTGGCGATCCTCATCTCCTATAAGAGAGCTCCGCGGTTCGGCATCGAATCCGAGCACATCCTGGACTTCGCCATCTGGCTGATCCCCTGCTCCATCGTCGGCGCAAGGCTTTACTACATCCTGTTCCGCTGGGAGTATTACGCCGGAGACATCGGGAAGATGCTGGACATCCGGAGCGGCGGCCTGGCCATCCACGGCGGTCTCATCGCCGGCATCCTGGTGGCCTACTTCGTCTCCCGCCACTACAAGTTCTCCTTTCTGGATCTGCTGGACGTGATCTTCCCGAGCGTCGCCTTGGGACAGGCCATCGGGCGCTGGGGGAACTTCTTCAACTCCGAGGCCCACGGCACGGAGACCACCCTGCCATGGGCGGTGATCATCGACGGCAAGAGCTACCACCCGACCTTCCTCTACGAGTCGATCTGGTGCCTGCTCCTCTTCTTCCTCCTGCTCTACCTGAGCCGCAAGAGGAAGTTCAAGGGAGAGATCTTCCTGCTCTACGTCATGCTGTATTCCTTCGAGCGATTCTTCGTTGAGGGGCTCCGCACGGACAGCCTGATGATTGGCCCGCTCCGCCAGGCGCAGGTCCTGAGCGTCTGCGCCATCGTCGTCGCCGCAGTGCTCTACGCCATCGGGCGCAGCCGGGCGCGGAAGGCTTTGACCGCCGCGGGAGAAGAGGCCCCGCCGGAAGCCCCGGAGACCGTCTCCGAGGACGGCGGATCTGAAGAATAATCATTTCGTTTAATAAGGAGTCATCATATGAAATTAGGTATCGTCGGA
The DNA here is from genome assembly GCA_902803185.1 of uncultured Eubacteriales bacterium. Classification (GTDB taxonomy): domain Bacteria; phylum Bacillota; class Clostridia; order Peptostreptococcales; family Anaerovoracaceae; genus Eubacterium_B. The sequence goes on along the minus strand of CADCOV010000125.1, from coordinate 2,070 downwards.
TTGCCGAACGTCGGCAAGAGCACCCTGTTCAACGCCATCACCAAGGCCGGCGCGGAGGCCGCGAACTATCCGTTCTGCACCATCGAGCCGAACGTGGGCGTCGTCACCGTACCGGACAAGCGGATCGAGACGCTGAGCGAGATCTACCATTCCAAACGGACGGTCTACACCACCATTGAGTTCTGCGACATTGCGGGCCTCGTCAAGGGCGCCTCCAAGGGCGAAGGCCTGGGCAACAAGTTCCTCGGCCACATCCGGGAGGTCGCGGCCATCGTCCACGTGGTCAGAGGCTTTGAGGACGAGAACATCGTCCACGTGGCGGGCAAGATCGATCCCCTCTCCGACATCGAGACCATCAACACGGAGCTCATCCTCTCCGATATCGAAGTTCTGGAGCGGCGCATCGCCAAGACCGCCAAGGTCCTGAAGGCCGACAAAAAAGCCCAGGCGGAGTTTGATCTTCTGAACCGGGTGAACGACTTTCTGGAGAGCGGCAGATCCGCCAGAGCCATGGAGCTGGACGAGGAAGAGGCGGAGTTCGTGAGATCCCTGGACCTCCTCTCCTACAAGCCGGTGATCTACGTGGTGAACGTGTCCGAGGAGGATGCGGCAGACGACGGCAGCAACGAGAACGTCCGCAAGGTCAGGGAGTTCGCTGCGACGGAGGACGCGGAGGTCGTCGTGATCTGCGCGGAGATCGAGCAGGAGATCTCTGAACTGGAACCGGACGAGAAGCAGGAGTTCCTGGAGGATCTGGGCGTGGAGGAATCCGGCCTGGACAAGCTGATCAAAGCCTCCTACAAGCTCCTCGACCTCATCTCCTTCCTCACCGCCGGTGAGGACGAGTGCAGAGCCTGGACCATCAAACAGGGCACCAAAGCCCCGCAGGCTGCAGGCAAGATCCACACCGATTTCGAGCGCGGCTTCATCCGTGCGGAGACCATCGCCTACGACAAGCTCATGGAGTGCGGCGGCAGCCTGGCCCAGGCCAGGGAGAAGGGCTTCATCCGCTCCGAGGGCAAGGAATACGTCGTCAAGGACGGCGACGTCATGAACTTCCTGTTCAACGTATAAGAAAGAACGCCAAAAGACCCGCGGTGGACTCTCCCCTCCGCGGGTCTTTCTTTTTCCAAGTTACAGGTTGTTCAGCAGGTAGATCTTGATCGCCGCCGCCAGGTTCTCGTAGAACTCGAAGTCGGACTTGGTCGGGTCGGTCTTTTCTTTAATGCGGCCGATCCTGTACCTGACGGTATTGCGGTGGCAGACCAGTCTGCGGGCCGCCTCGTCGAAGCTGCCGTTGGATTTGACGAAGACGATGGCCGTCTCCAGCTGCTCCTTGTTCATCCGGCGCAGGTACTTGCGCATGAAGGCCATCTCGATGTCGTCATGGCGGTGCGGGATCAGGAACTTATAGGTGCCGATGTCGTCGTAGTCGACCCTCACCTCATCCTCCAACGTCGCCACCAGGAACGCGTAGTGGCATTCCCGGAATGCGATATCCAGCTCGCCCAGCGGGTCGTGGAACCCGCCTCTGGAGGTGACCACCGCGGAAGGATCTGCCGCATAGCCCCGGACTTTGGCGAGGATCTCCTCCACCTTCTTGTCCTCCGGCTCCGCCATGGAGATGATGACGAACAAGCCGTCCAGATAAGCCAGAAGGTCGACCGTGACGCCGGCCATCTTCTCTTCCACATAGTTGCGGGCGACCCGGGCCGGCGAGAAATCCGCCGACTGGTTCTTCGCCTTCAAATAGGACACGATGACGCTCTTCTCGAAGCGCGGGTTGATCTGCCTGGAGATCTTCTCGACCTCGTTGCGGGAGATCTCTTTTCCCAGCATCCGTTCCAGCTCCCTCTCCAGGGAGAAGGAAACGGTGTTCTGCTGGATCGTGGTCAGGATGTCGAAGACCAGGTTGTCCACTCTGGCTTCTCCCTGTCTGCAGACCAGAAGCGGCAGAGATGCGCTGTCGCAGAAGTCGATCAGCCCCTGCGGGATCGCTGCAGCCTCGGAGGAGATGATCGCCGCGCCGGCGACCTTCGCTTCCGCGATCTTATGGAGGATCCGATCCAG
>CADCOV010000124.1 GCA_902803185.1 uncultured Eubacteriales bacterium | reverse complement strand
GCCGGCGTGATGGAATTGGCAGACGTGCGGGATTCAAAATCCCGTGGTGGCGACACCGTATGGGTTCGACCCCCATCGCCGGCACCAGATCATGCAAGATTACAGGGCCCTTAGGAGGAGAAGAATGAACGGACAATTATCCACCCAGATCATCATTTTGGTCGTCTTTATCGCTTTGATGTATTTCCTTTTGATCAGACCGCAGAAGAAGAAGGAAAAAGAGATCAGCGATATGAGAAGCAGCATCCGCGTCGGTGACCAGGTCGTCACCATCGGCGGCATCATGGGCAAGGTCATCAAGACGAAGGATGACAGCGTCGTCATCCAGGTCGGTGCGGACAAGGTGCGTTTTGAGCTGAAGAAGTGGGCGATCTCCTCCATCGAGAAGAAGTCCGACAAGCCGGCGAAGGAGGAGGCTTCCGAGGAAGTCAAGACCGCCAAGCCGAAGCGCCTCGGCCGCAAGGAAGAGGCCACCATGGAGGACGAACTCGCTGCGATCAAGGAAGAGGCCGCAGAGGTCGCTGACGCCGCTGCCGCTCCTGCCGAGGCCGCCGAAAGCGCCGAGATCGCCGAATAGTGCATGCCTTTTTTCGGGCTCCCGCAATGCGGGAGCTTTTTCTTTTCCGGAAGGGGTGCTTTTATTGAAAAATAAACATTTTTTACTTCGATAAAAGGTTGAAGGAACTCCCAAAAAGTAGTAAAATGTCCTTTATAGAATGCCATAATAGGGCATATTATAAGTTGTTATTTTGGAGGAAAGTATGAGTTACAAACTGAGAAAGGTATTGGCCGTTCTGATCATCATCGTACTGATCGCCGGATGGTACGTCACGATCTTCGGTGCGGGATCGGTCAGCTCGATCAAGGACCTGATGAAATTCGGCTTAGACATCAACGGCGGTGTCTACATCGTACTGGAGGCGGATACCGATCTGACCGGCACCGAGCTCGCCGCCACGATGGATCAGACCAGAGCCGTTTTGAACAACCGTGTCAACGCCATGGGCATCTCCGAAGCCACGGTCTCCTTAGAAGGGGACAAGCGCATCAGGATCGAGATGCCGGGCGTCGAGGACGCGGATGAGGCGATCGAACAGGTCGGCCGCGTCGCCCAGCTGAAGTTCCTGCTGGCGGACGGCACCCTGGTCATGACCGGCGAGGACATCAAGAACGCCGGCATCGACACCGATACACAGCACGGCGGCTACAAGATCGATCTGGAATTCACCGCCGAAGGACAGGAGAAGTTCACCGAAGCCTCCACCAAGGCCTATAACGGTGAGATCACCTCCACCAATGAGGGCGTGGACAACAAGGCCATCATGATCATGCTCGATACGGAGATCATCTCCGCGCCGGTCGTCCAGTCCGTCATCAACACCAGCACCTGCGAGATCACCAGGCCGGGCGGATTCGCCCAGAGCGAAGCCTCCAACCTGGCGGCTCTGATCCGCGGCGGCGCGCTGCCTGTGACCCTCGAGGAAGTCACTTCCTCCGTCCAGACCGCCACCATCGGCGCGGACGCCCTTGACAAGTCCATCATCGCCGGCGGCATCGGCCTCGTCCTGGTCTTCCTGATCATGCTCCTGGCCTACAACCTGGTCGGCCTCATGGCAGACATCGCCCTCGCGCTGTACGTCCTGATCGTAATGTGGATCATGGCGGGCATGGGCAGCGTCCTGACCCTCCCTGGCATCGCGGCGATCATCCTGTCCATCGGTATGGCCGTCGACGCGAACGTCATCATCTTCGCCCGTATCAAGGAAGAATTCGCCAAGGGCAAGACCGTACGGGTTGCGGTGGAGGAGGGCTTCCGCCATGCGGTGGTCACCGTCATCGACGCCCAGGTCACCACTTTGATCGCGGCCATCGTCCTGTACCAGGTCGGTTCCACCACGGTCAAGGGCTTCGCTCTGACCCTCATGATCGGTATCATCGTCAGCATCTTCACCGCTGTCGTGATCACCCAGATCTTCATCGGCCTCCTGGCCCAGAGCAAGAAGTACTCCAAGTACAAGTACTTCGGCTGCAACGAGGACGGCACCGCGAAGTCCATCCTCAAGAAGGAGTTCAACTTCATCGCCAACCGCAAGAAGTTCTACATCGCCAGCATCATCGTCATCGTCATCGGCCTGGGCGCCGGCCTGATCCGCGGCTTCAACTACGGCATCGACTTCACCGGCGGCACCATGATCCAGCTCGACATGCACGAGACCGTGGACACCGACGAGGTGGCTGCGCAGATCGCGGACTTCGATCTGGATCCGTCCATCGTCCTGGCCGGCAGCGAGCGCGACCAGGTCATCATCAAGACCATCAAGGCCATGGACAACGCCGAGCGTACCGAGGTCATCAATAAGCTGGCCGAGAAGTACGACATCAGCACCGATGACGTCCTGGCTTCCGAGCAGTTCGGACCGACCGTCGGCAACGAACTCAAGTCCAACGCCGTCAAGTCCGTTTTGATCGCGGCTGTCTGCATGCTGATCTACATCATCTTCCGGTTCAAGACCTGGAAGTTCGGTGTCTCCGCCGTGGCGGGCCTGGCCCACGACGTCCTCGTGGTCCTGGCGCTGTACGGCCTGTTCGGCATCACCATCAACAACCCGTTCATCGCCGGTATCCTGACCGTCGTCGGATACTCCATCAACGACACCATCGTCGTCTTCGACAGGATCCGTGAGAACCGCGTCCTGTACAAGAGAGACGGCCTCGGCGAGACCATCGACCGCAGCATCAATCAGACCCTGAGCCGTTCTCTGATGACGTCCATCACGACCCTGGTCTGCATGGTGCCGATGACCATCATGGTCTCCACCTCCATCCGCCAGTTCGTCATTCCGCTCATCATCGGCGTTCTGGTCGGTACCTATTCTTCCATCTTCCTCTGCAGCCCGATGTTCTACGAGCTCAGCAAGGATGAGAAGAAGTCCAAGTATAAGCTGAATCAGGAGAAGGCGGGCAAGGCCTCCAAGTAGAGGCCTCTCCGCCCGTTATCACCAGCAGAAAGAATCATCACCGGAAACATGGAATCGAAACAGCAGTTTCTCGAAGAAATTCTGGCATTCAACCCGAACTACCAGACAGACATGATCGGCAAGGCCTTCGATACAGCCCAGCGGCTGCACGAGGGCCAGCTCCGCAAGAGCGGGGAGCCGTATTTCATCCACCCGATCGCCGTGGCCAAGATCCTGGCCCAGCTGGGGATGGATGAGGAGACCATCGTAGGTGGTCTGCTTCATGATGTCGTGGAAGACACCAGCTTCACCAGAGAGAACATGGTGCAGGAGTTCGGCGAAGAGGTGGCCCTCCTGGTGGACGGCGTCACCAAGATCGGTTCCATCAAATTCGACACGCAGGAAGAAGCGCAGGCGGAAAACCTCAGGAAGATGCTCCTGGCCATGTCCAAGGACATCCGGGTCCTCATCATCAAGCTGGCGGACCGCCTGCACAACATGCGCACCGCGGAGTACTGGAAGCCGGAGAAGCAGGTGGAGAAATCCAAGGAGACCCTGGACATCTACGCGCCGCTGGCCAGCCGGCTGGGCATCTACGCGGTGAAGTTCGAGCTGGAGGACACGGCCCTCAAATACCTCCATCCGAAGGAATACGAGGTCCTGAAGAAGGAGGTCGCGGAGAAGAAGGCCCAGAGGGACCACTTCATCAACGAGGCCATGCAGAAGATCCGGGAATCCCTGGACCAGATGAACCTCCACTACGACATCAGCGGCCGCTCCAAGCACCTCTACAGCGTCTACAAGAAGATGACGCTGCAGCACAAGCAGCTGGATGAGATCTTTGATCTGACCGCGGTCCGGGTCATCGTCGACACGGTGAGGGACTGCTACGCGGTGCTGGGACAGGTCCACACCATGTGGAAGCCGATCCCGGGCCGGTTCAAGGACTACATCGCGATGCCGAAGCCGAATATGTATCAGTCGCTGCACACGACGGTCCTGGGCGACAACGGCGAACCGTTCGAGATCCAGATCCGCACCTACGAGATGCACCACGTGGCGGAATACGGTATCGCGGCCCACTGGAAGTACAAGGAAGGCAAGACCGACGGCAAGCAGAACAACGAAGATCTCAAGCTGGCCTGGCTCCGCCAGACCCTGGAGTGGCAGCAGGAGCTGAAGGATCCGAAGGAGTTCATGGAGACCCTGAAGATGGATCTCTTCTCCTCCCAGGTCTTCGTGTTCACCCCGAAGGGGGAGGTCATCGACCTGCCTGCGGGCTCCACGCCGCTGGACTTCGCCTTCAAGATCCACACCGACGTCGGCTGCAAGTGCGTGGGCGCCAAGGTGAACGGCAAGATGGTCACCATCGACCACCAGCTCCACAACGGCGACATCGTCGAGATCGTCACTTCCTCCAATTCCAGCGGCCCAAGCGTGGACTGGCTGAAGATCGCGAAGAGTTCCACCGCCAGGACCAAGATCCGCCAGTGGCTCCGCAAGTCCAACAAGTCGGACGACGTGGCCAAGGGCAGGGAGCTCCTGGACAAATACATCCGCAAGAAGGGCTACGATCCGCAGGTCGTGGAGCGCGCAGCCCACATGAACAAGGCCATCAAGGAGGTCGGTTCCGCCAACGGCCTGGACGACATGTACGTCCAGATCAGCAAGAACAGCGCGCTCCTTGGCCGTTTCGCCGGCATCCTGTTCCGCCTCCACGACGAGGAGCAGCAGCTGGCCCAGAAGAAAGAAGAAGAGAAGGCCAAGGCCGCCGCGGAGGGCTCTGCCCGCCGGGAGAAGGAAGAGCGGCTGCGCCGGGACAACCCGGGCATCATCGTGCGGGGCGCGGACAACCTGATGATCCGCATCGCCCGCTGCTGCAACCCGGTCCCGGGAGACGATATCATCGGCTTCATCACCAAGGGGAGAGGCATCTCCGTCCATAGAAGGGACTGCTCCAACGTCCGGGCGCTGCCGGAGGCCGAGCTGGCTCGCATGATCGAGGTGGAATGGGAAGGCCTGAAGGCGGACAAATCCTATAACGCCGACATCTGCATCGTCACCGTGGACCGCAAGCACATGTTCTCCGACATCTCCAAGGCCTGCGAGGACATGGACGTCCACATCTCCGGCGTCAACGCCAAGAGTGGCAGCGACAACACGGTCCACATCATCCTGACCCTGTCCATCGCCAGCACCCAGCAGATCCAGAAGGTCTTAAGGACCCTCCGGAACGTGGAGGGCGTGACCGACGCCTACCGCTCCAGATCATAGGAGACTGACTTGAAAATAGAGCTTTACCACACCGGCCCCCTGGCCGTGAACACCTACCTGGCCTACGATGAGGCGGGGCAGGGGTTCCTGGTCGATCCGGGCGGTCACGACAACAGGATCACCCAGAGGATCAAGGAACTCGGCGTCACGCCTTCCTACATCCTCCTGACCCACGCCCACGGGGACCACATCGGCGGCGTCCCGGGCTTTAAGCAGGATTTCCCTGAGATCCGCGTCTGCGCCTGCAAAAAGGAAACGGAGCTCCTCGGCAACGGCGAACTCAATTCCTCCATCGAGTTCTTCGGCCGGGAGATCACCATCGAGCCGGACCTCTACGTGGAGGACGGCGACACGCTGACCATCGGCAGCATGACCCTCCGCTTCATCGAGACCCCGGGCCACACAAAGGGCGGGATGTGCATCTACAGCGAAGCGGACGGCGTCCTCTTCAGCGGCGACACCCTGTTCCAGACCTCCGTCGGCAGGACGGACTTCTACGGCGGCAGCTTTCCGGAGCTGATCGCCTCCATCAAAGAGAAGCTGTTCCTGCTCCCGGACGACACCAAAGTCCTGCCCGGCCACATGGGCGCGACCACCATCGGAGTAGAAAAGAGGTACAATCCTTTTGTATAGGTTCGATTTGAACGGCTTTCCCAAGAAGAACCTCGTGCAGGAGCTCATCAACGAGTTTCTCCCGCCCTCGTCCTATTCCGTCACACCGGATGGCGCGGAGGAGGGAGACCGCCTGATCCCCGTCGCCAGTGCGGATGGCGGATCTTTGGATGAGATCAAGCGGGAGGTTTTTGACGCTCTGAAGCGGGAGACCGGCGACGCCCCGGCGTGGGGGATCCTGACCGGCGTCAGGCCCGTCAAACTCTGCGGCGAGCTCCTCGCCCGCACCGGCAGCGCCGAAGAGGTCAGGCGGATCCTCTGCGGGCCTTACCGGCTTTCGGAGAACAAGGCGGACCTGCTCCTTCGGATCTACGGCTACCAGCAGAGGGTCTGCGGAGAGGCGCCGGCGGATTCCGCCGCGGTCTACCTCGGCATCCCGTTCTGCCCGACCCGCTGCCTGTACTGCTCCTTCGCCTCCAACCAGGTGAAGCACCCGGTCATCGAGGAGTACCTCACCGCCCTCAAGCACGAAGTCGGGGCCGTGGGGGCTGCGATGCGGGAGAGCGGCTGGACCACCGAATCCCTGTATTTCGGCGGCGGCACGCCGACGACCCTGACCGCATCCGAGCTGGACGACCTGATCGGGACCCTGGAGAAGGCCTTCGACCTCTCCGCCCTGAAGGAATTCACCGTGGAGGCGGGAAGGCCAGACACCATCGACCGGGAGAAGCTCCGGGTCCTCAAGGACCACGGGGTGGGGCGCATCAGCATCAATCCTCAGTCCATGAACCAGCACACGCTGGATCTGATCGGCAGGTCCCATTCCCCGAAGGACATCGAACGGGCCTTCGAAGACGCGCTGGCTGTGGGCTTTGACAGCATCAACGCGGACATCATCGCCGGGCTGCCGGAGGAAGAGCTTTCAGATCTCCTCGCGACCCTGGAGAAGGTCATCTCCCTGGGCGCGGACAACGTGACCGTCCATTCCCTGGCGGTCAAACGGGCCAGCCGCCTCATCGAGGTGGACCCGGATTACCACTATAAACAGGGAAAACTCGTGCAGCGGATGGTCGCGGAGGCGGCGGACCGGCTGGCGGCGGAGGGCTTCGTCCCGTACTATCTCTACCGCCAGAAGCACATGGCAGGGGCCTGTGAGAACACCGGCTACTGCAGGGACGACCGGGCAGGGCTCTACAATGTCCGGATCATGGATGAACACCAGAGCGTCGTCGCGATGGGGGCCGGAGGGATCTCCAAGATCTACTTCCCGGCGGAGAACCGCCTGGAGCGGGTCCCGAACGTGACGGACTACCGCCAGTACATAGACCGCATCGATGAGATGCTGGAACGCAAATACACCGGGCTTTTCAGCCGGGGGATCGGAAAGGAAGAAACATGCTGACAAACGCACCGCGCGGGACCAAAGACCTGCTTCCGCAGCAAGCTTACAAGTGGCACTTCGTCGAGGGAAAGTTCAAGGCGCTCTGCGACCGGTACGGATTCAAGGAGATCCGCACGCCGATGTTCGAGCACACCGAGCTGTTCCAGAGGGGCGTGGGAGACACCACGGACATCGTCCAGAAGGAGATGTACACCTTCGAGGACCACGGCCACAGGAGCATCACCCTGAAGCCGGAGGGCACCTCCCCGGTGGTCCGCTCCTTCGTGGAACACAAGCAGTACGCCGAGTCCCAGCCGACCAAGTACTATTACGTGACCCCGTGCTTCCGCTACGAGAAGCCGCAGTCCGGCCGGCTCCGTGAATTCCACCAGTTCGGCATCGAGATCTTCGGCACCGACAGCATGCTGGCGGACGCGGAGGTCATCTGCCTGGCCAGGGATTTCCTGGACGAGCTGGGGATCGGCCAGGTGGAGCTCAGGATCAACAGCGTGGGCTGCCCGGAGTGCCGGGCGAAGCACCGCCAGGCCCTGAAGGAGTTCCTGAAGCCTCATTTTGACGATCTCTGCGAGGATTGCAAGGATCGCTATGAGAGGAACCCGATGCGCATCATCGACTGCAAGAAGGAGAACTGCAGGAAGATCGCTGCGGGCGCGCCGATGATGCTGGATTATCTCTGCGACGACTGCCGCAAGGCCTACGAGGACCTGAAGAAGGACCTCACCTCTTTCGGCATCGAATACACGGAGGACCCGACCATCGTCCGGGGCCTCGACTACTACACCAAGACCGCCTTTGAGTTCGTGACCACCCAGATCGGCGCCCAGGGCACCGTCTGCGGCGGCGGCCGTTACGACAACCTGATCGAGGAGATCGGCGGCCCGCACGTTCCGGGCGTCGGCTTCGGCCTCGGCATCGAGCGGCTGCTCCTTTTGATGGAGAACGCCGGCATCGAGATCGAGGAGCCGGCCGGACCGGATGCGGCTGTCATCGTCCACGGCGATACCGCCAAGGCCCACGGCCTCTGGCTCGTCAGAGATCTGCGCAGGAAGGGCTTCCGGGTGGAGCTCGACGACCTGGAGCGCAACATCAAGGGCCAGTTCAAGTTCGCGAACCGCATCGGCGCCCGCCTGGCCGTCGTCATCGGCGAGAACGAGCGGGAGAGAGGGGGCGTCACCGTCAAGAATAGGGAATCCGGAGAGCAGCAGGAGGTCCCGTTCCAGGACATCCCGGCTTTCCTCAGCAAATAAGGAGGATTGGACGATATGTCTGAACTGATCAAAAGAACCAACATGTGCGGCACGCTCCGGGCGGAGAACATCGGAGAGACCGTCAGCGTCAACGGCTGGGTGGCCAAGCAGAGGAGCCTGGGCAGCCTGATCTTCGTCGACCTCAGAGACAAGACCGGCATCGTGCAGATCGTCTTCGACGACACCATCCCGGAAGCGCTCTTCAATACCGCGGCGACCCTGAGAAGCGAGTTCGTCGTCGGCGTCACCGGCGTCGTCAGAGAGCGGAGCAGCAAGAATCCGGACCTGCCGACCGGCGACATCGAGATCCTGGCCACCGATATGGTGCTCTATTCCAGGTCCGAGACCCCGCCGATCTACGTCAGGGACGACGACAACGTGGACGACAACCTTCGTCTGAAGTACAGATATCTGGACCTGCGCAAGCCGAAGATGCAGCGCATCCTCAAGATGCGTAGCGACATCATGAAGCTGACCAGGGACTATTTCTCCGAGAACGGCTTCACCGAAGTCGAGACGCCGGACCTCATCAAGGCCACGCCGGAGGGCGCGAGGGACTACCTGGTGCCGAGCCGCGTGAACCCGGGCACCTTCTACGCGCTGCCGCAGAGCCCGCAGCTCTTCAAGCAGCTCCTGATGGTCAGCGGCCTGGACCGTTACTTCCAGATCGCCCGCTGCTTCCGGGACGAGGACCTGAGAGCCGACCGGCAGCCGGAGTTCACCCAGATCGACCTGGAGATGTCCTTCGTCGACATGGATGACGTCCTGGCGGTCCAGGAGGGCTTCCTGAAGAGACTCTTCAAGGAGGTCAAGGGCATCGACATCGAGACGCCGCTGCGCCGGATGACCTATGCGGAGGCCATGGAGCGCTACGGCTCCGACAAGCCGGACCTGCGCTTCGGTTTTGAGCTCAAAAAGCTCAACGACGTGGTCGCCGGCACCGAGTTCAAGGTCTTCGCCGACGCCCTGGCGAACGGGGGAGACGTCCGCGGCATCTGCATCGACGGCGGCTCCGAGAAGTTCAGCCGCAAGGACATCGACAAGCTGACCGACAACGCCAAGCACTACGGCGCGAAGGGCCTGGTCTGGATCCGCAAGGAAGCGGACGAGTACAAGTCCTCCGTCAATAAGTTCTTTACCCAGGAGCAGCTCGCCGGGATCTGTGACGTCTTTGACGCAAAGGCCGGCGACCTCATCCTGATCGCGGCGGACCGGGCCAAGGTCGTCTTCGATACCCTGGGCTTCCTGCGCCGCCATATCGCCGGCAAGCTGGGGCTCCTGGACGACAGCCGCTACGAACTCCTGTGGGTCATCGACTTCCCGATGTTCGAGAAGGACGAGGAGACCGGCGAGCTCAAAGCCATGCACCATCCGTTCACCCATCCGAAGGCGGAGGACATCCCGCTGCTCAGCACGCAGCCGGAGATCGTCAGGGCGGACGCCTACGATATCGTCATCAACGGCTACGAAGCCGGCGGCGGCAGCATCCGTATCCACGAAAACGACCTGCAGAAGCAGATGTTCGAGATCCTGGGCCTGACGGATGAGGAGTGCAAGGTCAAGTTCGGCTTTCTTCTGGACGCCTTCAAATACGGCGCCCCGCCTCACGGCGGACTGGCCTACGGCCTCGACCGCCTGGTCATGCTGCTGACGGAGGAGCTGGACATCAGAGACGTCATCGCGTTCCCGAAGAACCAGAAGGCCCAGTGCCTGCTGAGCGGCGCGCCGGCGACGGTGGAGCAGGCCCAGCTGGACGAGCTCTTCATCGCCTCCACGGCCACGGCTGACGAAGAATAATAAAGGTAGAACATGAAGACCGGAATACTGGGCGGGACCTTTGATCCCGTACACCTCGGCCACACCGGAGTGGCTGAGGCCGCAACGAAGGAGCTGGGACTGGACCGGGTCATGATGATGCCGGTGCACATCCAGCCCTTCAAGCAGGACCGCAGGACCGCCTCGGCGGAGGACCGGGTGGCCATGCTGGCGCTGGCGGTGGCGAGATGCGACAAGCTGGAGGTCTCGACCTACGAGATCGAAAACGAAGTCGTCTCCTATACCTACGACACCATCCGGGCCCTGAGCGAACGGCATCCGGAGGACGAGATCTGCTTCATCATGGGGAGCGATTCCCTGATGAGCATCGATACCTGGTACAAGGGGGCGGAGCTCCTCGGGCTTTGTTCCTTCGCCGTGGGCTTACGGCCGGGGGATGACCGCGCGGCCGTGGAAGCCAAGGCAGCCCTGCTGCGGGAGAGATACAGCGCGGAGATCACTTTGCTGCAGGAAATGATGCTGCCGGTGAGCTCCACACAGATCCGGGAGCTGGTGGAAAGGGGCGAGCCGATCTACGGCCTCGTCGCCCCGGAGGTGGAAGTCTATATCGATGAACACGACTTATATCTATGAATACTGTGAGGCCCATCTGACGGAGAAGCGCAAGCGCCATTCCGAAGGGGTGAGGCTCCAGGCGGAGGCCCTGGCCGAACGGTACGGGGCAGACGCCGAAAAGGCGAGGATCGCGGCGGTCTGCCACGATCTCTACCGGGGACAGCCCATCGAGCTGATCGATGAGAAGATCCGGGAGTACGGCCTGCCGGAGCGCTACCTGGGGAACGCCTCCCTGGCCCACGGCAAGATCGCCGTCGAGGTGATGAAGCGGGAGCTGGGTATCGACGACCCGGAGATCCTGAACGCGGTGAGCTATCACACCACGGGAAGGGCGGGGATGAGCCTCCTGGAAAAGATCATCTTCATCGCCGACGCGACGGAGAGAGACCGGGATTATCCGGGGGTGGAGGAGATCCGCGAGACCTCCTTCCGGGACCTGGACCTGGCCTGCATGATGTCCCTCAAGGGGACCATCGACCACCTGATCGAACAGGGCAATACGGTCCTGACCATCGACAAGGATACGATAGAAGCATACGATTATCTGAAGAAGGAGAGACTTATGGACAGCAGAGAACAGGCGCTATTCGCCGCCAAACTGCTCATCAGCAAAAAGGCCGCCGACGTGACGGTGATCGACATCGCCGAGAAGTCCGCCTTCGCTGACTACCTCGTCATCTGCAGCGGCGGATCGAACCGGCAGATCGAGGCCCTCAGCGACGATATCGAGGACGCCTTCGCCAAGGAGGGCATCCTGCCGAAGGGGGTCGAGGGCCGCAACGGGTCCGGCTGGGTGCTCATCGACCTGGGTGACGTGATCGTCAACGTATTCTCCAAGGATACGAGAGATAAATACAACATTGAAAAGGTGTGGGGAGACTGCACATTCATCGACGTAGAGGAGTAAAGCAATGGATCAGAGGTACGACTTTAAGAAGATCGAGGCAAAGTGGCAGAAGTACTGGGAGGAGAACCAGAGCTTCAAGGTGACGGAGGATCCGGACAAGGAGAAGTATTACGTTCTCGAGATGTTCCCGTATCCGTCGGGCAAGCTCCACATGGGCCACGTGAGATACTATTCCATCGGCTACGTCGTCGCGAGAGCCAAGAAGATGCAGGGCTTCAACGTCCTCCATCCGATCGGATTCGACTCCTTCGGCCTCCCTGCGGAGAACGCTGCCATCAAGCACGGCACGCCTCCGGCGGAGTGGACCTGGAGCAACATCCACGAGATGGAGCAGCAGCTCCGCCAGCTGGGCCTGTCCTACGACTGGGACAGAGAGGTCTGCACCTGCGGTGAGGACTACTACAAGTGGATGCAGTGGCTCTTCGTCCAGTTCTACAACAGAGGACTGGCCTATAAGAAGGAGAACCCGGTGAACTGGTGCCCGAGCTGCCAGACCGTTCTGGCCAACGAGCAGGTCGTCGACGGTTGCTGCGAGCGCTGCAAGACCCCGGTGGGCAAGAAGAACCTGTCCCAGTGGTACCTGAAGATCACCGATTACGCCGACAGGCTCCTCTCTAACCTGGAAGAGCTGACGGGCTGGCCGAACAAGGTCAAGGTCATGCAGAAGAACTGGATCGGCAAGTCCATCGGTGCGGAGATCACCTTCAAGATCGACGGCACCGACATGGCGATGGACGTCTTCACCACGAGGGCGGACACCCTGTTCGGCTGCACCTACATGGTCATGGCGCCGGAGCATCCGTATGTCCCGCCGCTGGTGGAGGGCACGGAGTATGAAGCCCCGGTCAAGGCCTACATCGAGAAGGCACAGCACATGAACGAGATCGAGCGTACCTCCACGACCAACGAGAAGACCGGCGAATTCATCGGTAAGTACGCCATCAACCCGGTCAACGGCAAGAAGGTCCCGATCTACATCTCCGACTACGTCCTCATGGGTTACGGCACCGGCGCCATCATGGCGGTCCCTGCCCACGACCAGAGAGACTTTGATTTCGCGAAGAAGTTCGACCTGGAGATCATCCCGGTCGTGGATACCGACGATCCGGAGATCGACGTCAACAACCTGACCGCGGCCTTCGCTGCGGAGGGCACGATGATCAACTCCGAGCAGTTCAACGGCCTGAACAACCGCGAGGCCATCCGGAAGATGATCGACTGGCTGGACGAGCAGGGCATCGGCCACAAGACCACCAACTACAAGCTGAGAGACTGGCTGATCTCCAGACAGAGATACTGGGGCTGCCCGATCCCGATGGTCTGGTGCGACGACTGCGGCTGGGTGCCGGAGAAGGAAGAGAACCTGCCGATCCTGCTGCCGACGGACGTGGAATTCACCGGCAAGGGCGAATCCCCGCTGTCCACCTCCAAGACCTTCGCCGACTGCAGCTGCCCGAAGTGCGGCAAGAGGGCGAAGAGGGAGATCGACACCATGGACACCTTCATGGACTCCTCCTGGTACTTCCTGCGCTACTGCGACGCCAAGAACGAGGAGATGCCGTTCAGCAGAGAGAAGACCGACTACTGGATGAACGTCGATCAGTACATCGGCGGCGTGGAGCATGCGATCCTGCACCTGATGTACGCCCGGTTCTTCCAGATGGCCCTCTACGACATGGGCCTCGTCAAGGATGAGGAACCGTTCCGCAACCTGCTGACCCAGGGCATGGTCAACAAGGACGGAAAGAAAATGAGCAAATCCATCGGGAACATCGTGAGCCCGGAGGAGATCTTTGAGAAATACGGTGCGGACACCGCCAGACTGTTCATCCTGTTCGCTGCGCCGCCGGAGAAGGAACTCGACTGGTCCGACGCCGGCGTGGAGGGAAGCTACAGGTTCCTGAACCGCGTGTACCGCCTCGTCAAGGAATTCATCGATAAGTATCAGGAGGGCTGCGGCAGCGGATATACGCTGAAGACGGCGGCCGATCGTTCGCTGGCCTACGCCATGAACGCGACCATCAAAAAGGTCACGGAGGACGCGGGCGGCAGATTCAACTTCAATACGGCCATCAGCTCGATCATGGAACTCGTGAACGAGCTCTATAAGTACAAGGATCAGGGAGAGATCAACCGCGGCCTGATGAGCGCGGCGATCGAGAACCTGGTGATCGTCCTGTCCCCGTTCACCCCGCACATCTGCGAGGAGATGTGGGAAGGCCTCGGCCACACCGGCTCCGTCGGCGACGTGGCCTGGCCGGCTTACGACGAAGCCGCGCTGGTCAAGAGCGAGGTGGAGATCGTCGTCCAGATCAACGGCAAGGTGAAGAGCCGCATGAACGTCCCGGGCGAGATGACCAGAGAGGCCATGCAGGAATACTGCCTGGCGGATCCGGAGGTCCAGACCCTGATCGAAGGTAAGAACGTCGTCAAAGTGATCGCAGTACCCGACCGGCTTATCAACATCGTTGTTAAGTGATTGGGGGTAAAATGAGAGAGAATCCAAAGACAACCAAACCAGTGAGAACGGCTGCGCGGCGGGCATCGGGAGCGAAGGCTCCGGATGCGGCCGCGGGCCAGAAGAAGAGCGCGGCCGGCGCCCGGAAGGGGCGGACGGCGGCGCGCAAACCTGCGGCATCCCGCGCCGCGGCTGCGGAAAAACCGGCGAAGGCCAAGCCTTCCCGGGCGAAGAAGGCGGCTGCGGCAGCCAAGCCGGCAGGGACCGCCCTCGTGCAGACGAAGGCAGCGCCGAAGCAGAAGGCGGCAGGGGGCCGCTCCAAGGCGCTCAAGATCATCCCGATCGGCGGCCTGAACGAGATCGGCAAGAACCTGACCGCTCTGGAATACGATGGCAAGATCATGCTGATCGACTGCGGCATGTCTTTCCCGGAGGACGACATGCTGGGCATCGACGCCGTGATCCCGGACTTCACGTATCTGATCAAGAACGCGAAGAAGCTGGTGGGCGCAGTCATCACCCACGGCCACGAGGACCACATCGGCGGCATCCCGTTCCTCCTCAAGGAAGTGAACATCCCGATCTACGGCACCAGGATCACCCTGGGGCTGATCGAGAACAAGCTGACGGAGCACGGCATCAAGGGAGACCTCAGGGCCATCCACGCCGGCGACATCATCAACCTGGGGCCGTTCACCGTGGAGACCATCCGGACGACCCACTCCGTGGCGGACGCGATCTGCCTCTACATCACCACGCCGACCGCCACTTTGTTCCACACCGGCGACTTCAAGATCGACTACACGCCGATCGACGGCGAGCCGATCGACCTCCGCAAGTTCGCGGAGATCGGGGCGAGGGGAGTGGACATCATGCTGGCGGACAGCACCAACGCCCTGCGCCCGGGCTTCACCAAGTCGGAGCGCTACGTGGGCGCCGCCCTGGACAAGTTCTTCAGCAGGGCTGAGAAGCGCATCATCATCGCGACCTTCTCCTCCAACGTCCACCGGGTCCAGAAGATCATCGAGCTCACCGCCAAGTACGGCCGCAAGTTCGCCGTCTCCGGCAGGAGCATGGAAAAGGTCGTGGCCCTGGCCCAGGAGCTGGGATACCTCAAGATCCCGGCGGGCTGCTACGTGGAGCTGAACCAGGCCAACAAGGTGCCGGACGAACAGCTGGTGATCATCACCACCGGCAGCCAGGGAGAACCGATGTCCGCCCTTGCCAGAATGGCGAACGACGAGCATCGTAACGTAAAACTCAAGAAGGGTGACATGGTCATTTTATCGTCAACCCCTGTGCCGGGGAACGAGAAGAGCGTGTCCAACGTCGTCAACAAGCTCTACGACAAGGGAGCGGAGGTCATCTACAACGAGATCGCGGACATCCACGTCTCCGGCCACGCCTGCCAGGAGGAGCTGAAGCTGATCCACTCTTTGATCCGGCCGAAGTACTTCATGCCGGTCCACGGAGAGGCCAGGCACCTGGTGGAGCACGGCAAGCTGGCGGAGGAGCTGGGGATGAAGAAGGACCACATCTTCGTCCTGAACAACGGCGACCAGCTGAGCCTGACGAAGCGGACTGCCACCGTCTCCGAGAACGTCGTGCCGGCCCAGGACATCCTGGTGGACGGCCTCGGCATCGGCGACGTGGGCAACGTCATCCTGCGGGACCGCCACGACCTGTCCGTCGGCGGCCTGCTGATCGTCTCCTGCACCATCGACAAGGCGGCCAAGGAGATCGTCGCCGGGCCTGACATCGTGACCAGGGGCTTCGTCTACGTCAAGGAGAACGAGGACCTGATCAACGAGGCCAGAGACATCGCCGCCAGGGCCATCGCGGAGCGCCTCTACAGAGGCTCCACCGACTGGAACGACATGAAGAACCGGGTGCGGGAAGAGCTCCGCAAGTTCATCTACAGCAGGATGCACCGCAACCCGATCATCCTGCCGGTGTTCATGGAGATATAATCCTGTTGGCAATTCGAAGAATCTTTGTTATAATATATCCGTCTTAACTGCAGTATTATAAAAGAAAGCGAGAATATATCATGTTAACAGCAGGCGATTTCAGAAAGGGCATC
>CADCOV010000123.1 GCA_902803185.1 uncultured Eubacteriales bacterium | reverse complement strand
TTTTCACGATTTTGGGCATAAAATAATGCAAATGTAAACCAAAATGAGCCTCCGCGGGCAGATCCCATGTCCAAATCTGCAGGATCCTCGGATTCTGGCATCAGAAACAGGGGTTTTCTTGATTTGGGCATAGAGCGGCGTGTTATCGTAAACCGGGGAAACGGAGAAGAACCACCGCCATGCAATCCATGCCGCCTGCCGTGCAAGCTGTTCCGAGGGGGTTGCGCGGCGGCGGGGCGGCTGTTATGATGCAGTCAGAAGGGGAACGGAGGCCTTATGAAAGTAAGATTGGACATCGGGAAAGCGAGGTACGAGGAGATCCTGCGGGAGCTCACGGACCTGGGGATCGGCATCGACGATGAGGCGGATCTGGTGCTCAGCGAGGCGGGCGATTACCCGGCCTTCCTGAGCGGAAGAACGGAAGAGGGGACCTGCCACGTTGCGGTGACGGACGTTTTGTTCATCGAGAGCCTGGGGCACGACGTGTTCCTCCACGTCCTGGAGGACGGCAGCGAGGTCGTGTATAAGTCCAGGGTGCGGCTCAGGGATTACGAGCGGATGCTGGATCCGGAGAAGTTCCTCCGGGTCAGCAACTCGGCGATCGTCGCCAGGGACAAGGTGAGACACATCCGGTCCGCCCTGTCCCGGAAGTTCACGCTGACGCTGGAGGGCGGCAGCAGGGTGGACGTGACGAGAAGCTATTACGACGTGTTCCGTAGCGAGTTCGGGATCTAGGGGGTGAATGAGATGGCAGCAATGAGACTTTTGATCATACTGGCGGCGATCGGGGCGCTGGGGGCTTTGATCGCGATCATCTACAACGGGTTCTATCAGAAGGCGATCAACCGGCGCCTCGCGTCCGGCGAGACGTCGGGCCGTAGCTGGCCGTCGCCGCTCATCGTCTGGCTGACGGCGGTCATCCTGATCCTGGCCATCGCGCTGGGCGTCGCGGCCACCCGTTTCTTGGCGAAGAGGCAGCCTGCCTGGACCATCCAGGGGTTCTGCACGGCGGAGCGTCTGGAGGAGGACGGTGCGACGGTGGGCGAGCTCACGGGGACCGGCGACAGCAGGACCCTTGCGGAGCTGGCTGAGAACGGGTTCGCCGGCTGCAGCCGGGCCCAGGGCAGCGATGCGGATTTCGATTACGACTGCTTCTTCCTGCCGGAGTACGGCGTGGTGATCCGGGCGGTCTACAAGGGGGACATCGAGCCGGCAAAGTTCGGCGCCTCCCTCCGGGTCATCCAGGACGATATGGAGGTCGCATCCTCCTCAGGCGTCTATAGGAACGGCGTGTCGGAGAGCGGGGTCTACTATTTCTACTTCGGCAGCTCCAAGGGGAAGTACCGCTACGAGATGGACTTCCAGCTGTTCACCGCCGAGGACCTGGAGGGCTTCGCGTCCTCGGACAGGGTGCTCGAGGCCATCTACGGCAGCCCGCAGGAGCTGGCCTCCGCCAACGGCACCTTCACCGCCATCGTGGAGTGACGGAACAAAACATACACAAGCCTCTGCGCCCGGCTGTTTTCCTTGACAGCCGGGCTTTTGTCAGATATCATTACTTATTGGGCAAAGAACAGGCAGAAGACAGAAAGGCGGAGAAATGGCGAGCATCCAGACGACGAACAACACAGGTAAGCATAAGGTCTTTACGACGAAGAACATGGTCATGATCGCCATGTTCGGCGCCGTGAGCCTGGTTTTGATGCTGATCGATTTTCCGCTGCCGTTCGCGCCGGCCTTCCTGAAGTTCGACTTCGCGGATCTGCCGGCCATCCTGGGCACTTTCATGATGGGCCCGGTGGAGGGCGTTTTGATCTGCGTCGTCAAGCTGATCCTGAAGCTCATCGTGCGGGGCACGGAGACCGCCTTCGTGGGCGAGTTCGCCAACCTGATCGCGGGCATGGCCTACATGCTGCCGGCGGCCCTGCTCTATCACTTCAAGAAGGGCAAGAGCGGCGCGGTGCTGTCCCTGGCGGTGGGCACCCTGGCCGTCAGCCTGATCGGCATCTTGACCAACATGTACCTGATGTTCCCGGCCTACTCCAAGCTCTATGGCCTGCCGATGGACGTGATCATCGGCATGGGCACCGAGGTGAACGGCCACATCACCAACATGCTGACCCTGATGGTCTTTGCGGTGCTGCCGTTCAACGTGGTGAAGTACGGACTGGTCTCTGTGATCACCTTCTTCGTCTACAAGCGGCTGAAGCACGTGCTGTTCCGGGACAGCGCTTCCTGATCCGCAAATCTTAATAAAAAATGAAAATTGAGAAGCCTCGTTGCACGGGGCTTTTTTTGCGGGTATAATCCAACTAAGGGGTTACCCAAGGAAGGAGAGAAATATGGCAAACGAATTCGATTTTGAAAGCACCAAGAATGCAATAGATGACGTTGTGGCGAACGCGGAGGAGGCGGTCAGCAGCGCGGCGGCGCCGGCAGAGGCGGCCCAGGCGGCTGCGGCAGAGACCTTCACAGCGGCCCAGCCGAACCCGTTCGAGAGCGTCGGCGGCGCTGCGGCGGAGCACTCTCCGCTGTACAGCACCGACCCGCTGACCTTCGGCGAGGATCCGGCGACGGTCCAGGCCCAGGCCATGGCGAACGACGCCCTCTCGGCCCAGGAGGAGGCGGCCCGCCTCAGAGAGCAGCTCAAGGCCCAGCAGCAGGCGGCCCAGGAGCGGATCGAAGCCCTTCGCAAAGAGGCGGCGGGCGGCCCGTCCGCAGAGGCCCCGAAGGCTGAGCCGGCGGCAGCTGCCGGCCCGTTCACCCAGCCGCAGCCGGAGGCCCCGCATTTCGAGCAGACCCAGCAGCAGACCCAGCAGAAGGCGGAGGGCCCTTACCAGTATCAGGGCCAGCAGCAGTATCAGCAGTCCCAGCAGCAGTACGCCGGCGGCTACAGCTACGAGCAGCAGACCCCTCCGGGCGCGGCCTATGACACGTCCTACGAGGTGAAGCAGAGCGGCGAACAGCCGGGCCACAAGGAAGCGCTGATCTCCCTGATCCTCGGCATCGCGTCCATCGCCTGCTGGTTCTTCGGCATCTCCAGCGTGATCTCCATCGCCTGCGGCGCGGTCGGCATCTACTTCGGCAACAAAGCCAAGACCATGGGCAACGACGAGTCGATCCGGACGATCGGTTTTGTCCTTTCCATCATCGGCCTGGTGGGCGGCGCGGTGGTCCTCGTGGCCTGCGTGGCGGTCGCCGGCATGGTGGGGTGCCTGAGCATCTTCAGCTGAACACAGTAAGGAGCGGGAGCGCGCGTCAAGCGCGCTCTCTTTGTTGATGGGAGTTTTTTTATGCATCCGCTGATCCATCTGTTCGGAAAAGAGATCCCGAGCTACGGCCTGTGCGCGGTGCTGGGGGTGTGCGCAGCGATGCTGTTCACGGTCCTTTTCGCCAGGCGGCGGGGGCTGGATACGGAGAACGCGGTCTACATCCTGGCCATGGGCGGCGTGGGGGCTTTGCTCGGCGCGAAACTCCTGTACCTCCTCACGGTGCTGCCGCAGTTCCTGGGGGACCTCCCGCTGCTGCTGCGGGATCCGAACCTGTTCGTCAGCCGCTATCTGGCGGGGGGCTTCGTCTTCTACGGCGGCCTGCTCGGCGGGATCGGGACGGCCTGGCACACGGCGAAGGGGTACCACGGGGACCTCAGAGACTACGCCCGGGTGCTGGCGCCGGCGACGGCCCTCTTCGCGGGGATCGGCCGGATCGGCTGCCTGATGACGGGCTGCTGCTACGGCAGGGAGACGGACCTTCCCATCGGCATGCGCTTTGACGCATCGCCTGTGGCGCCCCACGGGGTGGCTTTGATCCCGACCCAGCTCATCGAGGCCCTCTTCGACTTCGCCCTGGCGGCGGTGCTCTGGCGCCTGGGCCGGGAGGGGAGCAGGGCAAGCCGGCACCTGATCGGGATCTACCTGGGGGCCTACGCGGCCTTCCGGTTTCTCCTGGAGTTCCTCAGGGCGGATGCGGAGCGGGGCATCCTCGGATGGTTTTCCACCTCACAGTGGATCAGCATAGGGGCTTTGATAGTATTGACGATAATTTTTTTATCAGAAAGGAAACGGGACCATGAAGTATAAGATGATCCATGAGAATTTCAACGTGGCGGATCTGGACGTCTCCCTCAAGTTCTACGAGGAAGCTTTGGGCCTCCGGGAAAAGCGCCGCAGCGTGGCGGCGGACGGCTCCTACATCATCGTCTACGTGGGAAACGAGGAGACCCCCTTCGAGCTGGAGCTGACCTGGCTCAGGGATCATCCCCAGAAGTACGACCTGGGGGAGGAGGAATTCCACCTGGCCTTCCGCACCGACGACTATGAGGGTTCCCTCAGGAAGCACACGGAGATGGGCTGCGTGGCCTTCATCAACGAGGCGATGGGCATCTACTTCATCACCGATCCGGACGGCTACTGGCTGGAGATCCTGCCGGTGAGAAACGGCGCATGGTAGGCCGAAACGATCCGCTCCTATAGGGGCGGAACTTTTTTTGAAAAAATTTAGCACTCATCTGTTTAGAGTGCTAACAACAGGGTATCATACACTTGTCAGGGCGAGGGGCCCTGAGAGAGATGATCATAACGCGGACGCTTCCGATGCGTCACCGCGCAGAAGTAGAAGGAGGCAAAACTATGTTATTCCCAAGCGTATTCAGAAACAATTTCTTCGATGACTTTGACAACTTCATGGATTTCCCGAAATTCGGCAGCCAGGGTGCACCGACGGCGACCTCTCTGATGAAGAGCGACGTCAGGGAATATGAGGATCACTTCGACCTGATGATGGATCTGCCGGGATTCAGCAAAGAGGACATGAAGATCCAGCTGAAGGACGGCGTCCTGAAGATCGACGCGGCCACCAAGACCGAGAATGATGAGAAGGATGAGAACGGCAAGTACATCCGCAGAGAGAGATTCCAGGGCAGCTGCACCAGAAGCTTCTACGTGGGTGAGAACCTGACCGAGGACGACATCAAAGCGAAGTTCGCCGACGGCGTCCTGACCATCACCGTTCCTAAGAAGGAAGCGGTCCCGCAGGTGGAGGATCAGAAATATATTGCGATCGAAGGCTAATGCCTTTTCGATAATGGATGATGAATGGACAGGCCGCGGAGGGTTTCCCTCCGCGGCCTGTTTTTTTGCGATCATCGAAGCAGTTTTTCCACGGCGTCGACGAACATGTCGGCGTCGTCTTTTTTCGTGAAGAGGGCCCGGGCGTTGTCTTTGCCGCCGCCGCCCTTGCCGCCGAAGACCGGGGCGTTGTCCTTGACCAGCCTGCCGCAGTGGGCGGTGTCGGAGAAGAGCAGGACGGTGTGGCTCGGCCGGTGGACGAGGAAGAGGATGTGCGGGATCTTCCCCTGGAGGCTCCGGCCCAGGGCGAGGAGGTCGTCCAGCGTCAGGATCTCGTATTCCCTGAGGAAGGCCGGCTCGCCGAGGTGCGGTTCGATGGCCGCCGCCTCCTGCTCCAGCACCTTCTTCGTCAGGTGGTAGAGGCGGTCCCGGACCGCCTTTTGCTTTTCGTTTCTGGCGTCGTACTTCGTCATCAGGTCCGGGAACCCGGCGGAGAGATCCTTCTCCAGGCGGGTCAGGACCTCGTAGCGCTCGCCATACTGGCGGAAGGCCCGCTCGCCGGCCTCGAAGTAGACCCGGAACATGCCTTTGTTCGGCTCGACCTTGTAGAGCTTCACCAGGCCCACCTGGCCGGTGTGGGCAGGGTGGGTGCCGCAGCAGGCGACGGAATCCGCAGGCTGCATCGGATCGCCGATGGTGACGATGGTGATGTCCCGCTCGATGGCCAGCTTCTTCCGCATCGGGAAGGCCTCCGCCTCCTCCTTCGTGTCGAAGTGGCGGGCGACCACCGGCAGGTCCTGCCAGATCACCCGGTTGGTGCCGAGCTCGGCGGCTTTCGCCATCTCCCAGGTGAGCTCCGTGTAGGCCGGATCGTCCTCCAGGCTGATGTCGATGGTCATGTAATCCTCGCCCATGTGGAAGCCCCGGTTCACGCCGCCGTAGAGCTGGTAGAAGACGCCGGAGAGGATGTGCTCGCCGCAGTGGCGCTGCATGTTGTCGAAGCGGCGGGCCCAGTCGATGGCGCATTCCACCGTGTCGCCGACCGCGAGCTTGCCCGCGGCGCCCTTCACCACGTGGTAGATCTCATCATCCTTCTCGTAAACCTCCGCGACAGGGAAGGCCCCCAGGGTGCCGGTGTCGCAGCTTTGACCGCCGCCGGTGGGGAAGAAGACCGTGCGGTCCAGCGTCACGGCCAGATCCTCCGGACCTCCTTTGCTCGCCGGGCAGTCATAGACGCCGGTGACGACGGCGCCGCATTCTTTGAGATAAACGTTAGCCTTAAAGAGTCTTTCTGTGTTCATGGTTCCTCCGGGCCGTTCGCCCTCTGTTTGCGGGAAGGCCGAACAGACTTTATTTTTCGGTCGAAAAAAACTGTGGATAAGTTGCCGTTGACAAATTTGAATTACCTGTTCGCCATTGAAATTCCAACGTTTGCGGAAACGGAGTTATCCACATGCCACGGTGGAAAAAATCGTATACAATTTGCGGAACTCCTGTGGAAAAGCCCCGCCGTGATTGAAAAACATCGCATTGGGCGGGGTTGAAAAACCGCTCTCAAAAAACGAACAGGGGTTGACGTAATCTTTTATCGCACTGTCAGACAAATACTTTTTCTCATTCCTCCGGAGCGCCTTGGATGTAGGAGACGAATTCCGAGAAGGTCTCGAAACCGCTGTCCAGGAAGGCGCCGATGATCGGGTCTGCGAACCGGTAGCTGGCGAAGCGGTCGGTGTACAGCCCCTTCTTCTCCATGGCGAAGAGCACCTGGGTCTCCAGCAGGGCGGCCTGGGTCGGCGTATAGGCGGCGATGACCAGCTCGCCGCTGTCCAGCACCAGGATCATGCCGGTGGTGTCCGCGTCCAGCCGGTAGACCCGGCGGGCGACGTGGTCGTTGTTGGAGCGGAAGACCATGTAGAGGGTGCCCACCTCGTGGCGGTTCTCGGTGGAGGTGTAGAGGGCGTCGAAGATGACGTCCCGCAGGACCTCGGCATCGCCGAAGAACTTGCCGCAGAGGACGAACTCCTCCTTCTTCAGGATCAGGGAAGCCTCCCACGGCGAGATCCGGGAGCGGGAGACCAGCTCGGCGGAGGTGACCTTGCGGTTCTCCACCTTCATGGCCGCGACCACGTTGTAGAAGACGCTGTCGTCCTCGACCAAAGCCTCGCTGCGGTAGGTGCCCGGCTCCTCCAGAGCGACGGAAGCGCAGCGCATCAGGCTGGAAGGCACAGAAGCGCGGATCACGTCGGTGTATCTGCCGTCCGCGGTCAGGAAGGCGGCCGCGCCGTAGTCCATGGCGCAGAGGCGCATCAGATAGTAGTTGATCGCCGCGAAGTCGGTATTGATCTTCCCGGAGACCTTCTCCATCATGGCGCGGAGCGCGTCCGGGTCCGTGAGCGCCTCTGCCTCCAGGAGGTAGCGGTACTCCTCGATGCCCTCCGGCAGCGGGAAGCGATCCCGGATGTTGAAGGCGGAAGCCTCCTGGGTCAGCGTGACGGCCTCGGGCAGGGTGATCCTGACCCAGCGCCCGCCCAGGGCGCCGAAGAGGTTGGCTTTGTTCACGGTGAGCTCGTTCTCATCGTCCCCGTAGAAGCTGATATAGTCATCAAAACCATACTCCTCGAAATCCAGGTAGAGGAGCTGGTGGAAGGATTCGTCGTTCGCCTCGAACCAGAGGTGGAGCCCGGTGACGCCCATCATGCGGGTGTCGGTGGCCTCCGCCAATAGAAGGCGCCCCGGCACGCCGGTCTCGTCCCGGCCGCCCATGAGGACGGTGAAGGGACTCTGCTGCCCCGGCTGCGGGCGGTCCTTGTGTTTTCTGTTTTCCGGCCTGATTTTTTTCATAAAAGACCTCTCTCTCGATTTACAGATTGATTATACTGTCGATTGACAAAGCTTGCAAGTTCTGTATAATAGGTAAGGTAATCCTTATCAAGAGCGGCGGAGGGACTAGGCCCTGCGATGCCCGGCAACCTGTTTCGCGCCTCGTGCGCGGCGTAAGGTGCTACATCCTACAGAGAGTGATCGCTTTCTGAAAGATGAGGACGTGATACGAGCTATCATGGCCTTTTCTTGAGAAAGAAAAGGTTTTTCTTTGGTAAGGGAATCTCAATCACATACAGCAATCGTTACAGCAGAAAGGAGCAACTCCAATGAGAAAGTTATTCACCTCCGAGTCCGTCACGGAAGGACATCCGGATAAGATCTGCGACCAGATCTCCGACGCCATCCTCGACGCGATCCTGGAGCAGGACCCGCAGGGCAGAGTCGCCTGCGAGACCACTACCACCACCGGCTACGCCATGGTCATGGGTGAGATCACTACCACCGCGAAGATCGACATCAACGACATCGCCCGCAAGGTGATCTGCGACATCGGCTACGACAAGGGCGAGTACGGCTTTGACGGCAACACCTGCGCGATCCTGTCCGCCCTGGACAAGCAGTCCGGCGACATCGCGATGGGCGTTGACAAGGCGCTGGAATATAAGGAAGGCACCATGGACGACCAGATCGAGCAGGTCGGCGCCGGCGACCAGGGCATGATGTTCGGCTTCGCCTGCAACGAGACCCCGGAACTGATGCCGATGCCGATCTCCATGGCCCACAAGCTGACCCTGAAGCTGACCGAGCTCCGCAAGAACGGCACCCTGCCGTATCTGAGACCGGACGGCAAGAGCCAGGTCACCGTGGAGTACGAGGACGGCAAGGTCAAGAGGATCGCCGCGGTCCTGATCTCCACCCAGCACGATCCGGACGTCACCCAGGAGCAGATCCGCAAGGACGTCATCGAGAAGATCATCAAGGCCACGATCCCGGCTGAGCTTCTGGACGAGAACACCAAGTACTTCGTCAACCCGACGGGCCGCTTCGTCATCGGCGGACCGCACGGTGACTCCGGTCTCACCGGCCGCAAGATCATCGTCGACACCTACGGCGGCTACGCCAGACACGGCGGCGGCGCCTTCTCGGGCAAGGACCCGACAAAGGTCGACCGTTCCGCTTCCTACGCCGCCCGTTACGCGGCCAAGAACGTGGTCGCTGCCGGCCTGGCCGACAAGTGCGAGATCCAGCTGGCCTACGCCATCGGCGTCGCCCGCCCGGTCTCCATCATGGTGGACACCTTCGGCACCGGCAAGCTGGATGACGAGAAGATCGCCGAGATCGTCGAGAAGCACTTCGACTTCCGTCCGGCGGCCATCATCCGCGACCTCGACCTGAGAAGGCCGATCTACCGCAAGACCGCAGCCTACGGCCACTTCGGCAGGACCGACGTGGATCTCCCGTGGGAGCATCTGGATAAGGTGGAAGAGCTCAAGGCTGAGCTGTAAGGGAAACGACAGAGAGCGCAGCGGGACGACCCGCTGCGCCTTTTGATATAAAAATAATGATATATAATAATAAATAAAACTATTGCGTTCAATTAATCTAAATGTTATAATTAATAAAATAAAACAGATAATATAAAAGAAAAGAAAGGAGGACTATTAACCGGTATTTGCTCTGTGTTCATTATTTAAGAAGGAGGATATCAATGAAAGCTTTATATCGGAAAAGCTGTATTCTGCTATTAGTAGTGACGTTGATATTCGTAAGCACAATTACAATGAATGTGAGACCTTCTTACGCTTGCGATTCAAAAGATTTGAGCGTGAATGCAGTTCTTGAATTGATTGGTGTGAAGGATGTCACACCACGATCTGTAGCTATAGTCAATGGGAAAGCACATGAGCTTTATTCTGTACAGTGTGGAGATGTTACAAATAACGTAGGAGTATGGATAGATGATGAATCCGGGTCGTTTTTCATGTATGCTGAGGAGAACGGGAAAACGGATCTTTTGGAAATTGAGGCAGATGGCACAGTTATGTTAGATGGTAAACCAGTCCTTGTCGACAGAGGATCAGGGTTTCAACCGCTTCGTGTACAAACTTCATTAAGAAGCGCTGGCTCTTCCGTTTACTATACATCATACTGCCCTTATGGATCGGCATCTAATTACTCATACTTTAAGAGAAATGAAAATGTTGCCAGTGTTGCATTTAATCAAAAGGCCAATGAAATAGCAACTGTGATTTTTTGCAACATAATTGGTCTTGCTTTGAATGGAGGGTGGGCCGCGATCTATAGTTTTCTGTCGGGTTGGTTCAACGTAATACTAACCGAAAATCCAACGACTCAATATGCCTCCTACAAGGCTTCTGTTTATACACATAGTAGTTATCATAGTGGGTACATACCATCTCTATTTACCTTTGTGGAGAAGTATAACTTTACTGGGTATACACTGAAAAACTATGGTGGAACAACGACATCGGGAATTATATATAGGAACAAAGAGCAGGGGTGATATGAGTGAAGAAGTGGCGGCTTAGTATGATCCTGCTCCTTTTGTTTCTGGTAATAGCCACGTTGCTCTGGTTCCGCGGGAAGGAAGAAGGTGGACAGTGGCCCTGCAGCATCGCGATGATCACGGGAGCACCTTTCATACTTCTCTGTGTCAGAGCCCTTCTGGGGAATGCCAGGCCTTTTAAACCCTGGGAGAAGCCTGTGATCATTTTGCTTCTGGTCTTGATCGGGCTATGTGGGGTTTGCGGCGCCTGGCAGGGGACTGTGAGCACATTGTTCCTGATCGTGGAATGTGCATTGATGGCCTTAGAGATCTTTTTCCAGTACCCTTATATTCCGAAAGAAGAATAAGAAACCTTCACCCGGCAGCGGGGCCTAACAAGACCCGCTGCCGGGTGTTTTGTTTTGTTTTGTTTTCTTGCGGAAGGCGGCGGGTCCCTCTTTACTTTTCCGGCGTATCTGTAGTATGATAAAAGATAATTCATTACCATCTTACAGACCAAGGAGTATTGACCAACATGGGCATCAAAGTCGCTAAATTCGGCGGTTCGTCCGTCGCCGACGGCATCCAGATCCAGAA